>CAZTUG010000062.1:0-19316 GCA_964615955.1 uncultured Roseicyclus sp. | reverse complement strand
GGTCGAATCCAGGCGGCACAAAGCCTCCTCGTCGCCCAGCAGCAGCGCCTCGTGCGAGGTGTAGAAATCCACCGTGCTCAATTCATGGTTGGTCTCGGATGTCAGGCCGGCGGCGGTCATGAAATCCAGGGCGTCCTGGATCCGGCTCGCAAGATCGCGGTATTTCTCGGCATCGTCGTTGCCCGTGAAGCCAAGGGTCCAGGAATGGACCCGGTGGATATCCGCGAAACCGCCGGTGGAGAATGCGCGCACGAGGTTCAACGAAGCCGCTGCCTGGGTGTAGGCACGCAGCATCTTCTGCGGGTTCGGGATGCGCGCCTCGGGCGTGAAATCCAGCTCGTTGATGATGTCGCCCCGGTAGGACGGCAGTTCCACGCCATCCTTCACCTCGGTCGGCGTCGAGCGGGGCTTGGCGAACTGCCCGGCCATGCGCCCGATCTTCACCACAGGCACCTTGGCGCCGTAGGTCAACACCATGGCCATCTGCAACATGACCTTGAAGGTGTCGCGGATGTTGTCGGCGGAAAATTCCGCGAAGCTTTCGGCGCAATCCCCGCCCTGCAACAGGAACCCCTCTCCGCGCGATACGCCGGCAAGCTCCGTCTTCAGGCGACGCGCCTCCCCGGCGAAAACCAGCGGCGGATATTTGGAAAGCTCCGCCTCGACGGCATGCAGGGCGCCCTGATCGAGGTAATCCGGCATCTGCATGCGCGGCTTTGCGCGCCAGTCGGCTTTTGCCCAAGGGCTTGCATTGGTCATGGCTCTCTCCCAGGTCGCGGTCAGTCGGCCTTTCTCTACACAAGGCCGTCGCCGCTTCCAATCCCGCTTTTTCCACAGTTCGCGAAGGACAGGCATGTCGTTTTTGGGCGCCTGTGGGATTGCACCCGTTCCGGATTGGTGTTTTCGCTAATGATCGGGAAAAGAAGCACGGATTTAAAGACGTGCCCGCCCAGGAGATTGCCGATGGCCGAACCCAAATCCCGTTTGCGACAAGGCGACCACGCCAAGCGCTTCGTCTTCGTCCTGCTCGACCAGTTCACCATGTTGTGCTTTTCCAGCGCGGTGGAGGCGTTGCGCATCGCCAACCGGATGTCGGGCGCGCGGCTCTACGAATGGATGCTGGTGGGCGAAGGTGGCCAATACGCCACCTGTTCGGCCAAGATCGCCTTCCGTCTCGACAGCGACCTCGACGACGTCTCGCGCGAGGATACGGTGCTGGTCTGCGGCGGCATCGACGTGGCCAAGGCCACCACCAAGCGCGTGCTCAGCTGGCTGCGGCGCGAGGCCCGCAAGGGTCCCGTGATCGGCGGGCTCTGCACCGCAGGCTACACACTGGCAAAGGCGGGCCTGCTGGATGGCAAGCGCGCCACGATCCATTGGGAGAACCAGGACAGTTTCGCCGAGGAGTTCGAGGAAGTCACGCTTACCAAATCCGTCTTCGTCGTCGATGGCAACCGGATCACCACGGCGGGCGGCACCGCGTCGATCGACCTGATGCTGAAGCTGATCGCCCAGGATCATGGCGAAGATCTGGCCAATCTGGTCGCGGATCAGTTGATCTATACTTCTATAAGAACAGATCAGGACACCCAGCGCCTGTCGATCCCGACCCGCATCGGCGTGCGTCACCCGAAACTGGGGCAGGTGATCCGCATGATGGAGCAGAATATCGAGGACCCGATCAGCCCGGCGCAACTGGCCACCGATGTCGGCATGTCCACGCGCCAGTTGGAGCGCCTGTTCCGCCGCTACCTCAACCGCTCCCCCAAGCGCTATTACATGGAACTCCGGCTGGGGAAGGCGCGCAACCTGCTGATGCAGACCGACATGAGCGTGATCAACGTCGCACTGGCCTGCGGCTTTGCCTCGCCCTCGCATTTCTCCAAGTGCTACCGGGCGCATTACGACACCACGCCCTATCGTGAACGCGGCAGCCACGCGGCCGCCAAGGCATGAGGTGCTGCGCTACAGGTTCTGCATGACCGTCGCGTGGCTGGTTTCGATCTGCCAGCGCAGCACGATCAGGTTGTCGGCGCGCTGGTGGGTGACCAGAAGCATGTAGACATAATCGTCATCGGCATTCCAATAAACCAGCACGTCCTCGCGGAAGCCCTCCGGCGTGGCGGTGCTGAACAGGTATCCCGACATCTCGAACGGCGCGTCGTAGCGTCCGTCGAACACCGTCTGCGCCCGCGCAACCTCCCCGGCGGCAACGGGATCGGGGCTCAGGCGCGTATAGATCTCGGTCAGATTGCCCTCGGCCATATGCGTGTCGATGAACGCGCGCAGGGCGGCATGATCCTCGAAGATCGCGGTGCGCCCCGTTTCCTGGCCCGCTTCCTGGCCCGTTTCCAGGGCAACCTCGGGTATCGCGTCCTGCGCGGTGGCCGAAAGCGGAAGGACCGCGGCCAAGAGGAGGGCAATCGCTCGGGGCATGTCAGGCATCCTTCACGCGCGCGGCCCGCCCTCCGCGCCGGCGCGCGGGCGGTTTGGCCGCCAGCCCCTCGGTCAGGACCAACTTCATCGGATGCCCGGCCGGATCATCCCCATGCCGCTCCAGCAAGGCCTTGATCGGCACGGCATGGTCGGTTGCCTCCACGCTCAGTGCCCAATCGACGAAGATGGACCGGCACTCGCCCAGGGTGATGCCGTCGATCCGGAAGGCCTCTCGGATCAAACCTTTCGGGTCGTTCGGGTCCTTGTCGTGCATGGCGTGTCTCGCTCAGGGTCTGGCCAACAATTCGGCAATCCTATCGGCGGATTTCGCGCGCGCTGTGTCAAGCCGCGACATCAGACTGTCCGGGGTCGACATTCCCGCCAGCCGGTGCAGGAAAGCCCGCCCGCCCTCTCCGACCTCTTCGGTGCCGGGGGTGCCCTCGCTCAACAGGCGCAAGCCTTGCTGGACATCCGCGAACAAGCGATAGGCCTCCGACAACTCGGCCGCTGTCTCCGGGTCCATGACCCCGCGTCCCGCCGCAGCAAGCTGCCCTTCCGGCGCACGCGCGTCGCTGCCGACGGCAAGGGCAAACGCCTGCGCGATCAACGCGATATCCTGCTGGCCGCCGGGGCCCTCCTTCAGCGCCCAGGGCCCGCCCTCCCGCGCGGCCTGCTGCAATCGCACACGCATCTCGGCGGCGTCGGTCAGGATCGCTTCGGTGTCGCCCGCGCGGCTGTCGATGATCGCGCAGCGCACCGCTTCCACATCGGCCTTCAACTCCGCCACACCCGCAATGGGCCGCGCACGGGTCAGCGCCATATGCTCCCAGGTCCAGGCTTCCTCGCGCTGGTAGCGCTCGAACGCGGACAACGCGGTCGCCACCGGCCCCTGCCCGCCCGAGGGGCGCAGTCGCATGTCCACGTCGTAAAGCTTGCCCTCGGCGGTCGGCGCGCTCAGCGCCGTGATCAACGCCTTGGTGGCCTTGGCAAACCAGCCGCGCGGATCCAGCGGTCGGCGGCCCTCGCTCATCTCCACCCCGTCGGCATCGAAGATCACGATCAGGTCGAGATCCGAGCCCGCCGTGAGCTCCGCCGCGCCAAGGCTGCCCATCGCCAAGACCACGCCGCCGCGTCCCGGGGCGGCGCCGTGGCGGGTGGCCAGATCGGTGCAGACACAAGGCCAGAGGGCAGCCACCACCGCCTCGGCGATATCGGAATACTGGGCCGCCGCCTCCGCCGCGCCGATCAGGCCGCGCAACATGTGAACGCCGACCCGGAAGTGCCATTCCTTCTGCCAGCGCCGCGCCGCATCCAGTTGCGCCTCGTAGGACAGGGAGCGCAACACGCGATCCAGATCCTCCGTCAGCGCCTGCGCCCCCGGCCATGGCGCGAAGAACTGCCCGTCCAGCACCGCGTCGAACACACCCGAATGGCGCGACAGGTAGCGCGCCAGTCCCGGCGCCGTGCCGCAGATATCCGCAATCAGGTCCACAAGGCTCGGGTTGGCCTCGAACAACGAGAAGATCTGCACGCCCGCAGGCAACCCGCGCAGGAAGCCGTCGAAGCTTGCCAGCGCGTCTTCGGGGCGCGGCGTCTGCGCGAGCCGCGCCAGCAGGTCGGGCTTGAGGCGCTCGAAGATCGCCTGCCCCCGTTCGGACCGCAGCGCGGGATATCCGCGCCAGCGCGTCACGACATCATGGGTGGCGCTGTCCATCTCGGGCAGTTGCCC
Organism: uncultured Roseicyclus sp.; assembly: GCA_964615955.1. Lineage (GTDB taxonomy): Bacteria > Pseudomonadota > Alphaproteobacteria > Rhodobacterales > Rhodobacteraceae > Gymnodinialimonas. The sequence goes on along the minus strand of CAZTUG010000062.1, from coordinate 15,151 downwards.
GGTGCGCGTCTTGGGCGCGTAGAGATCCCCGGTCAGTGCCGTCACCGCATCCAGCCGCGCCTGCAACTCGGCGCGATACAGCGCCGTATCGCCCTGCCCGCTCAACCGCGCCAGACGATCGAACCCCTCGGCCGATGTCGGCAGGCTGTGGGTCTGGGCATCCTCCAGCATCTGCAGGCGATGTTCGGCCTCGCGCAGGGCGGCATAATGATCGGCCAGGTCGCTTGCCACCTCGCGGGTGATCCACTCGGACCGCGCCAGCGCTTGCAACGCCTTGACGGTGCGCGGCTGGCGCAGGCTGGGGTCGCGGCCGCCCGCGACAAGCTGGCGGGTCTGGGCGAAGAACTCGATCTCGCGGATACCACCCTGCCCCAGCTTCAGGTTGCGCCCCTCCAGCGCGGTGTCATGGAGGCCCTTGTGGTCCCGGATGCGCTGGCGCATGTCCATTGTCTCGGCCACGGTGGCGAAGTCCAGGTGCTTGCGCCAGACGAAGGGCGTCAGCGTGTGCAGGAACTGCGCCCCCGCCGCGATAGCGCCAGCCGCAGGGCGCGCCTTGATATAGGCTGACCGCTCCCAGGTCCTTCCCTCGCCTTCATAATAGCGCTCTGCTGCCGCCATGGAGATGCACACGGGCGTCACGCTCGCATCCGGGCGCAGCCGCAGGTCTGTGCGGAAAACATAGCCCTCCGCCGTGGTGTCATTGAGCGTGGCGACCATGGCCCGGACCGCCTTGATGAACCCCGCGCGCGCCTCCATTTCCTCTGCCGGGCCGTCAAAGCGGGCCTCGTCGAACAGGCAGATCAGGTCGATGTCGGAGGAATAGTTCAACTCCCCCGCCCCCATCTTGCCCATGGCCAGCGCCACCATGCCCGCGCCGTCGCGATGCGCGTCCGCCTCCGTCTGGCCGGGGATCTTGCCGCGCCGGGCCTGTGTGCCGACATGGATCGCCAGCGCCGCCGCGACGGCGGCATCGGCCACGTCGGTCCAGGCCCGGGTCAACGTGGCAAGGCTCCAGACACCGCCGAGGTCGGCCAGGGCCACAATCAGGGCCGCGCGGCGTTTCATCTGGCGCAGGCCCGCATCCAGGCGGGCCGCGTCCAGCGTTGCGGTCCCGGCGATCAGGTCGGCGACGGTGTTTTCCGGCTCCTCGTGCAGCGCGTGGGACAGCCAATGGGCCTCTTTCGCCACCAATCCGGCAAGATAGGGCGAGGAACCCGCCGTGCCGAGGATCACCTCCGACAATTCGGGCGCCAGGTGCGGAAGATGCGCCAGCGCCTCTGCCCCGCGCGCGGGATCATGCGGGATCGGCGTGCGGGTCAGGCGGGCGGCGAAGGGCATCTTGCGGCAAACTCTTGTGACGTCGTTGGTCCCTAGTTAGTACCATTCGGGACGATAAGGGAGGGGCCGCATGTCCAAATCGCTGAAACGGGTCCGCGCGGCGCTGGCGGCGGCAGGGGGCGGGGTGGAGGTGGTCGAACTGGCGGAAGGCACGCGAACCGCGGCCGATGCGGCGGCGGCCGTCGGTTGCGAGATCGACCAGATCGCCAAGTCCATCATCTTCCGCGCCGAGACGACCGGCGCCGCGGTGCTGTTCGTGACAGCCGGCGGCAACCAGGTCCACGCCGACCGCGCCAGCGCGCTGGCGGAAGAGCCACTCGGCAAGGCCGACGCGGGACTGATTCGCGCGCAGACCGGTTTCGCCATCGGCGGCGTGTCGCCCCTGGGCCACCTGTCCCCGATCCGCGCCTGGTTCGATCCGCGGTTGTTGCAGTTCGAAACCGTCTTTGCCGCCGCCGGAACCCCCCGCCACCTGTTCGGGATCGCCCCCGGCAGGCTCATGGCGCTGTCCGGCGCGCGCGCCGCGGAGTTCACCGCCTGAGAAAGCGCAGCACCGAATGCGCCGCGCGGAAGCCGGGAAAATCGCCCCCCTGCCCCAAACGCTCCATCGTCAGCGCCATCGCCGCATGCTGCGCGCTGCCATCGCGCAGCACCTCGTCCAGCGCCGCGCGGATCGCCTCGGGCGTGCAGTTTTCGGCCAGGCATTCCGGCACGGCGCGGGTTTCTGATACAAGATTGACCAGCGTCACGGTATCGACCTTGATCGCGCGCTTCACCAGCGCGCGGGTAAGCCAGTTGAAATCGTAGGCGATGACCATCGGTGTCCGGCTGGCCGCCAGTTCCAGCGACACCGTGCCCGAGGCCGCCAGCGCTGCGTCAGCGGCCTTGAAGGCGGCGCGCTTGGCAGCTTCGTCCCCGTGCAGAAGGATCGGCGCGGTCGGCCAATCGGCCGTGAGGGTTTCGAGCGGCGCCACCAGATGCGGCAGGGTGGGCAGGACGATGCGGGCATTCCGTCCCTCGAGCGCCGCGCCGAACACCGGCGCCAGCCGCGTGATCTCGGACCTCCGGGAGCCGGGGAGGACGACAAGAACCCGCTCGTCCTGCGCTATGTCGTTCTCGGCCCGGAAAGCATTGGCATCGGACCGGGTGGCGACGGGGTCGGTCACCACCGGATGCCCCACGAAATCGCAACTCATCCCCGCCGCTTCCATGTAGGGCGGCTCGAACGGCAGCAGCGCCAGCACATGGTCGATCACCCGCGCCATCCTTGCCGCGCGCCCGGGGCGCCACGCCCAGACCGAGGGCGCGACATAGTGGATCGTCCTGAAGCCGGGCCGCGAGCGGCGCACGATCCCGGCCACCCGCAGGCAGAAATCCGGGCTGTCGATTGTGATCAGCGCCTCCGCGCCGCTGTCCAGCACGTCGCGCGCCGTCTGCGCGATCCGGCGCTTGAGCGCGACATACTTCGGCAGGATCTCGGCCAGCCCCATCACCGCCAGTTCGTCATAGGCAAACAGCGACCGCATCCCCTGCGCCGCCATCAGCGGCCCGCCGACGCCCGCCGAGTCGCCGGTCCACCCGGCAGCCCGCAATCCGCGCAACAGCGCCGCGCCCAGACGGTCGCCCGATGGCTCTCCCGCGATGAAATACAGCCGCCCCGCCACCGGCTACGGCCCGGCCCAAAGGCTCAGGCCGGTCTGGGCGCAGGCCGCCTCGATCCCCGGACGGTCCAGCAGCAAGACGGCATGGGGCGCGATCTCGATCCCCTTGAGGCCCGCAGCGGCGGCGCGGCGGACCGTGTCGGGGCCGATGGCGGGCATGTCCACGCGCAGGTCCTGGCCGGGCTTGGGCCGCTTGACGAAGACGCCGCCGGAACCGGGGGCCGTCGCCGCGACGAAATCCAGCATCGCATCCGTGCCCTGCAAGGTCTCGATCCCCAGCACCTGGCCCCGCGCGGCCACCGCCCCCTGCCCGACATCGAGCGGCCCCAGCGCGTCGAGCACGGCACGCGCCCGCGCGGCATCCTCCGGCGCCCCGGCGGCCCCCGCGATCGGGCCTGCGGGCGCGACCAGGTCGGGCCGGATCTCGTGGGCGGCGCGCACCGTGAAGCCCTCTGCCTCGATCACCGCGATGATCGCGCGCAGCAACCCATCATCCCCCTGCCCCATGGCCTGCATCAGCGTCGGCATCAGGCGGGCGGTGAAGGGATCGAAGGCCACCGGGTCCAGAGGCGGGCGCGCCATGGCCCCGGCAAGGCAGACCTCCGTCACGTCCTTGGCGCGCAGGGCATCGAACAGCAGGCCCAATTGTTCGAACCGGGCCTTGATCGGCGGCGCCTTGTGGCGGGTGATCGGCACGCCGCGAAACTGCACCACATAGGCCATCCCGGCCTCCAACAGCAGCCCCGGCAGCGCACCGCTGCCCGCAAGGATCGCGCGCATGGCCTCTACTCCGGTGTCAGAAAGGAACGGTCGCTGTCGCCAAGCACGAAAGCCACGATGTCGCGCACATAATCGCTGTCGATCTCGCCGCTCTCGCCCAGGCGGCGGGCCCGGTCCTGAAAACTGTTCCCCTCGCCCTGCTTGAGCGCCTGCAACGCGGCACGCAGCGCGGTGATGTCGGCCTTGTCCACGCCCTTGCGCTTGAGCCCCACAAGGTTCAGCCCGTCCAGCCGCCCGCGCGGTCCCTGCACCAGGCCGTAGGGGATCACGTCGTTGGTGACCATGGACAATGCGCCCACGATCACGCCGCGCCCGATGCGCACGAACTGATGCACCCCCGACAATCCGCCGAGGATCACGTCGTCGCCGACGATGCAATGCCCCGCCAAGGCCGAGGAATTCACCATCACGACGCGGTCGCCCACGATGCAATCATGGGCCACGTGGCAATTGGCGAGGAACAGGCCATCGTCGCCCACCCGTGTCACGCCGCCGCCCCCGGCGGTGCCGGTGTTCATTGTCACGCCCTCGCGGATGCGGTTGCGCTTGCCCACGATCAGGCGCGTCCGTTCGCCGCCGAACTTCTTGTCCTGCGGGATTTCCCCGATGCAGGCGAAAGGAAAGATCTCGCAGCCGTCGCCGATCTCGGTCCAGCCGGTGACGATGGCGTGCGATTTGAGCGTGACATCGGCCCCCAGCGTCACCTCCGCCCCGACCACGCAAAACGGGCCGATGGAACAGCCGGGGCCGATGGTGGCGCCGGTCTCGACCACCGCATGGGGGTGGATCAACGCCGAAGGATCGATGGACATCAGGCGGCCTCCGGCGCGGGCAGGTCCATCATCGCGGTGAAGCCGCACTCGCAGGCAAGTTCGCCCTCGACCATGGCGCGGCCCTCGAACTTCCAGACCTTCGCGCCGGGCTTGCCGCGCGTGGCGCTTACATGCAGCTCCAGCACATCGCCGGGCACCACCTTGCGGCGGAACTTGCAGGTGTCGATTCCCATGAAGTAGACAAGGAACTTCTTGTCGGCGAGGTCGGCCGACACGCCGACGATCACGGCGGCGGTCTGCGCCATCGCTTCCACGATGGTGACGCCGGGCATGATCGGGACGCCCGGAAAATGCCCCAGGAAATGCGGTTCGTTGATGGACACGTTCTTCAGGCCCACGGCGGATTTGAACGGCACGATGTCGCGCACACGGTCCACCATCAGGAACGGGTAGCGGTGCGGCAGAATCCGCTGGATCAGGTCGATATCGGCGGTTGTGGGGGTGTCGACCGTCATGGGCGCAGGCTCCGGCGTAGCTGTTGGGTCCGCGAGGGGTAGCAACTCCGCCAACGCGGGGCAAGCCGCGCCGCTATTGCTCGGGTGGCGCCGCGTCGGTCAGGCCGGGCAGCGAGATCAATGGCGCCTCGCCACCATTTCCGAGGCGCTCGTCGATCGCCGCGATGGCGGCATCGGTGATGTCCACCGACCCCGCCGACAGCAGGACCGACCGGCTGTCGAGCATGACGGACGCCCCCCGTTCCTGCACGATCTCCAGCAGGGCGGGCAGCGTTTCCTCGAAGAACCTCTGTTGCGCGGCCTCAAACTGGTTTTGCAGATCGCGTCCCTTGGCGGCCTGGGCCGCGCGAATGCCCGTGACGCGCGTATCGAATTCGTCGGCCAGCAGCCGGAATTCCTCGGGCGCGAGAGTCGGCCTGCGCTGGGTCAGGTCCAGTTCCTCCTCGGTCAGCTGCGACTCGATCCGCCGGTTCTCGGCGGAAAGCAACGCGGATGCGGCCTCCAGTTCGGCCTGGATGCGCTGCCCGAACAGGGTCTGCGACAACAGCCGCTCCTGGTTGAGAACAAGGATGGCGGGGCGCTGCTGCGCCGGGGTCTGGGCCAAAGCCGGCGCCGCTGCGAACAGCAACGCCGCCACCCACAGGGCAGCGGCGCGCAAGAAGGGGACCCGCGATCGCATGGCGATCAGAAGCGCGCCTCGACCGTGAAGTCGAAATTGCGCGTCCGGTCGTAATCCTCGACCTGGATCGGGTGCGAGAAGTTGAAGCGCAGCGGGCCGATGGCCGTGTCCCAGAAGATCGACACGCCGACCACCGAGCGCAGGTGGAAATCGTCGTCCACCGACCCCGGACCGCCGACGCCCGCCGTATCGTCCAGCCCCCAGACCGAACCGAAATCCGCGAAGACGCCGCCGGAAATGCCGTATTCGTCGGGCAGCCCCAGGGGGAACGCCGCCTCGAACCGGGCGACGGCGAAGTAGTTGCCGCCAAGGGCATTTTCGTTGGTGGCGCCGGTGTCGCGCGGTCCAAGGCCGAAGCTTTCGAAGCCGCGCATCTGCCGGGAGCTGAGCGTATAGCGGTTCGCCAGCCGGGTGCCAGCGTCCAGCGCGGTGATCGCGCCGCCTTCGAACGTGGCGCGAAGCGTCACCTCCTCGCGTGCGACGCGGGTCTCCGCGACGGCGCGGACCTCGCCCCGGACGAACTCGGTATCGCCCCCCAGGCCCGCATATTCCCCGGTCACGCTGAACGCGACGCCCGCGTTCGGGTTGAGACCCGTGGACCGGTTGTCGAAGCCATAGGTGATCCCGATGGCGGAGGTATCTGCCTCGGATGGCTCGTTGAGCAGGATCGGAGAGTTCACGCCCGCCGTGGCGTCCAGCGCGGAAATCTCGTCATGCTCGAAATTGTAGAACAGGCGCAGGCGGCCATTCTCGCTGATCGGGAAGCCCAGGGACACCCCGACACCATAGCGCACCGTGTCGAAATCCTGGTCCTGCTGCTGGGTCACGCCGTAGAAGGCGTTCAGCCCCAGGGCAAGATCGCGGCGCAGGAAGGCCGGTTCGGAGAACGAGAAGTTCAGCGACTGGCCGCCCGAGACGGTGCTGAAGCCCGCCGCAAGCGCTTGCCCGCGCCCCAGGAAGTTGTCCTCGGAGAAGTTCACCGCAAGGCCGGCGCCGGTATCGGTCGAATAGCTGGCCGAAAACCCGAGCGATCCGGTCGGCTGCTCCTCGACATCGACATCCACGATCACCTGTTCCGGCGTCGTGCCCTGCCGACCGCCGATCTGCACATCCGCGAAGAAGCCGGTGGCGCGGATACGCTCGGCGGCGGCCCGGATCTCGCTGGGGTTCATCGGATCGCCTTCGACCACGTCGAACTGGCGGCGGATCACACGATCCAGCGTGGTCTGGTTGCCCTCGATGTCGATGCGCTCCACGAACACCCGCTCGCCGCGCGAGATCACGAACTGCACGTTGACGATCAGGTTGGCGTCGTCGCGTTGCAGCACCGGTTCGATCCGCACGAAACGCAGGCCCCGGTCGGCGGCGAGGTTCTCCATCCGCGTCACGATGGTGTCGATGATGCGCGGGCTGTAGCGCACGCCCTGCCGGACATTGATCGCGTTCTGGAAATCGGCCGCATCGGCGCCCGGAAGCTCGGACACGACGGACAGGTTGCCCATCCGGTAGGATTGGCCTTCGCGGATGTTGAAGGTCACGAAATAAGCGCCCCGGTCGCGGCTCAGTTCCGGCGTGACGGACAGCACCGAGAAATCGATGTAACCGCGATCCTGGTAGAAATCGATCAGCAATTGGCGGTCGATCGCGATGCGATCCTCGATGAACGTGTCCGAGCGGATGATCGCGCGAAACAGCCCCGCTTGCGTCGATTCGAGAACCTGGCGCAGGCGGCGGTCGGAATAGTCGCGGTTGCCCACGAAGGCGATGCGCTGGGTTTCGACCACGGACCCTTCGGCGATCTCGAACACCAGATCGACCCGGCCTTCGTCGCGGCGGATGATCCGGGGCGTCGCGGTGGCGGTCAGCCGACCGGTGACGCGGTAGGCCTCGGCGATGGCGGCGGCGTCGCGCTGCGCGGTGATGGGCGAATAGACGCGGCGCGGCGTGCTGTCGATGACGGCCAGCAATTCATCGTCGTCAAGACGGCGATTGCCCTCCATCGAGATGCGGCTGATGGTCGGATATTCGACCACGGTGATGACCAGCGTAGTGCCGCGCGGGGCCACGTCGACCGTTTCGAACAGGCCCGAATTCTGCAGGCGTTGCAGCGCATCGTTGACCTGAGCGGCGGACACGGCCTCCCCCGGGGCAAGGCCCGCGACCTGCAGCACGGAGGCATCGTTGGTGCGCGTGTTGCCCTGGATATCGAATGACGTGAAGCGGAACGCCTGCGCGTGCGCCGGGACGGCCAGCGCCACGAGGCTCAGAACCAGGGCGAGAAGGGCCACGGAGCGGCCGATGCGTTCCACCAGATGCACAAATGCATGACGGACCATAGAATCCCACCTCTTGGTCAAATTGCAGACAAGGTCGTGGGTAGCCTGCCCGCACGGGGTAGTCAAACGCATGTCGGGCTTGGGTTGTGCTGATGCCGCGCTTTGGCACCACCTGTGGCCGATCCGGCACGGGATGGGCCCGACATGCAAAAGGCCCCGCCGCAAGGCAGGGCCATGCCGGTCCGGGCAATCGGTCCCGCCTAGAAGGGTCCGCTCACCCGCAAGAGCCACCCCGCCAGCGTCAGGGCCGCCACGATCAGCAACGGTACAAGGAACCGATCCGTGTTCAACAGAAGGATCTGGGTCATGTCGCGGGTGCTTCGGGTCAGGTAACGCATGAGACTTCGGGTCCAGAAATGATCAACTGGCCCGTTTGTCGCGTCCAAATGTGGCAAGACATGGGCGGCCCCATGATGATTTGACGGTCTGCGCCGTCACGGACAGAACAGGTCGTTGGTCAGCGCGAACAGCATCAGTCCCAGCAGCAGCGCCAGCCCCACCGACATGAAGATGCGCAGCACCTTGTCCGAAGGCGGCTTGCCCGTGACGCCCTCGTAGGCGTGGAAGATCAGGTGGCCGCCGTCCAGAACCGGAATCGGGAACAGGTTCAGAAGGCCCACCGCCGCAGACAGCACCGCGATGAACCAGATGAAGTTGTCGAACCCCTGGCTCGCCGCGGCCCCCGAGGTCTCGGCAATGCCGATCGGGCCCTGCAGGTTGCACGACGAGATCGCCCCGGTGATGATGTGCCACAGCCCCGACAGCGAGGACTTGATCACGAACCAGGTCTGGCTGGCGCCGAACCGGACCGCCTCCCATGGCCCGACGGGCACCAGTTCCGGCTCGAAGATCAACCCGCCGGTGATGCCGATCAGCCAGCGCGTCTCGAAGCCGCCCTCGGTCGGCAGGTCGGTGGAGCGCGGGCTCAGACCGATGTCCAGCACCTCGCCGGCGCGCCAGACGGTCAGCTGCAACTCGGCCCCGTCCGAAGCATCGACAGCGTCCCGCAACTGGCTGAAGCCGTCGATCGGCGCGCCGTCGATGGTCAGGATCACGTCGCCCTCTGCGATCCCGGCGGCAATGGCGGCGGATTGCGGCGCGACGGAGCCCACGATGGGCAGCAGCGGAAACGCGGCCTCCACCTGCATCGCCCTGTCGTCGCGGATGATGTCGTAGGTCAGCGTCGGTTGCGGCGGGACCGACCGCGCCAGCGCGTAGACATCGGCCAGCGTCTCGACCGGCTGGCCGTCGATGGCGGTGATCAGGTCGCCCGCCTCCAGCGTCGCGATCTCGGGCGGCAGCACGGCGGGCGCGCCGACCCGCGCCACATCCGCCGCCTGTCCGTTGACCAGCACCACGGCGGCGAAGATCGCGATGGAGAAGATGAAGTTGAAGACCGGCCCCGCGGCCACCGTCGCCGCCCGCGCCCATAGCGGCGCGCCGGGCATGGAGCGGCGGCGTTCGCGCGGGTCGAGCGCGTCCAGCACCGCGCCGTCCGCCCCCGCCGAGGCGGCGTTGGCGTCGCCGAGGAACTTCACGTAACCACCGAAGGGCAGCGCTGCAAGCTGCCAGCGGGTGCCGTGGCGGTCGGTGCGGGTGAACAGCACCGGGCCGAAGCCGATGGAGAACACTTCCGCATGGATGCCGGACCAGCGGCCGACGATGTAGTGGCCGTATTCGTGGATCGCGACGATGATCGACAACGCGGCCACGAACGCCAGCAGCGTGAAGCCGAAAGTGCCGAAGGCGGGGAGAAAATCCATCAGGTGCGTGCCTCGTGTTGTTTTATGTGTGCCCAGGCCATGTCCCTGGCCAGCTGGTCCGTCGCCAACACGTCCTCAAGGCTTTTCGGGGCAATTGAAAGACTGGACCGGCGCGACATTGCGTCAAGGGTATCCTCCACGAGGCCCGCCATGTCCATGAACCCGATGCGCCCCGCCAGAAAGCCGTCCAGCGCCACCTCCTTGGCCGCGTTGAAGACCGCCCCCGCGGCACCGCCCGCCTCCATCACCGCGCGCGACAGCTTCAGGGCCGGATACCGCGCGTCCGAGGGCGCGTGGAAGTCCAGCGTTGCAATCCGGGCAAGATCCAGCCGTGCGACGGGAACGTGGCGGCGGTCCGGATGGTGCAGCGCGTAGCCGATGGCATGGCGCATGTCGGGCGGACCCAGATGCGCCATCAGCGCGCCGTCGGTGAAGCCGACAAGGGCGTGGATGATGCTTTGGGGATGGATCACGGCCTCGATCTGGTCGGGCCGGACGCCGAAGAATTCCCGGGTTTCGATGAGTTCCATCGCCTTGTTGAACATCGAGGCGCTGTCGATGGTGATCCGCTGGCCCATCTCCCAGTTCGGATGCGCGCCCGCGTCCGCCGGCGTGGCCGAGGCCAGCGCCGCCAGCGGCCAGTCGCGCAAGCCCCCGCCCGACGCGGTGATGACGATCCGCTCCACCGCCGCGATATCCTCGCCCACCAGCGCCTGGAACACGGCGGAATGCTCGCTGTCGACCGGCAGGATGGTGGCGCCATGGCGGGCGGCCTCGGCCAGCAGCAGGGGGCCTGCGGTGACAAGGCTTTCCTTGTTGGCCAGCGCCAGCGTGGTGCCATGGCGCAGCGCGCGGAACCCCGGCGCCAGCCCCGCCGCGCCGACGATGGCGGACATGATCCAGTCGGCGGGCCGGTCGGCGGCCTCCAGCAGCGCGGCAGCACCCGCCGCGGCCTCGATGCCCGATCCCGCCAGCGCCGCGCGCAGATCGGCCAGCAGCGCCGCCTCCGCCGTCACGGCGACCTGTGCGCCCAGCCGTTTCGCATCCGCCGCCAGCCCCGCGATGTTGCGCGCGCCGGTCAGGGCCACCACCTCGTAGGCGCCGGGATCGCGCGCGATCAGGTCGATCGTGTTCTGCCCGATGGAGCCGGTGGCCCCGAAAATGCTGACACGCTTGCGCGCCATCTCATCCCCCCCCGACCGCGCCGAGGATCAGGAAGGCCAGACCTGCCAGCCCGAACGCCCCCATCATCCCGTCGAAGCGGTCCAGCACGCCGCCATGACCCGGCAACAGGTTGGAGCTGTCCTTGACCCCCGCCCGCCGCTTCAGCGCCGATTCCGCGATGTCCGACATCTGCGCCGCGAAAGACACGAGCACCAGGAACGCCACGCCCGCCGCCGCCAAGCCAGCCCCCGCGCCAGCCCACCAGACCGCCACCACGGCAATGGCCGCCGAACACAGCCACCCGCCGGCCGCGCCCGCCCATGTCTTGTTGGGGCTCAGGCTGGGCCAGAATTTCGGCCCGCCGATCAGCTTGCCGAAGAAATACCCCGCCACATCGGTGGCGATCACGGTGGCCACGACCAGCCACATCGCGAAGGGCACCGACTGGTGCAGATAGAAGAACAGGAAGGTCGAGGCCGGGATCATCGCGCCGAAAACAGCCTCCAGCCGCGACCGGCGGACCACCGCGACGACCAGCACCATCGCCACCGCCAGCACCCCCAGCGCCATCGCGGACGGCGTCAGCGCCAGCACCAGGCGCGGGTCCGCCGCGCCCGGCGGCGCCGCGACCGGGCTGGCCATGCGGTCCTCCAGCACCAGCGCCAGCACCAGCAACGCGGCGGTGGCGGCGGTGGACCCGCGCGCAAGCCGCCTCGGCAAGCGGATGATCAGGCGAAAATATTCCCACAGCATCGCCGTGCCCAGCAGCGACAGCAGCAGCGCCAGCACCAGCCCGCCCAGCCACAGGCCCAGCGCCGCCACCCCCAGCAAGACCAGCGCCGAGACGATGCGCGGCACCAGATCGGCGAATTTCGGTCCCTGTGTCGCCCCCCCGGCCATCGGCCTCAGACCGTCACCGCGCCGAAACGGCGATCGCGCACGCCGAAACGATCCACCACTTCCGCGAAGATCGCGGGCGTGAAATCGGGCCAGAGGGTGTCAATGAATTCATACTCGGAATAGGCCGATTGCCAGAGCAGGAAGTTGGAGATCCGCGCCTCGCCGCTGGTCCGGATCACCAGGTCGGGATCGGGCAGCACGTAGGTATCGAGGTATCTCGGGAACGTCTCGTCGCAGACATCGCGCGGGTCCAGCTTGCCCATCTTCACGTCATAAGCCAGCCGCCGCGCGGCGCGCGCCACCTCGTCCCGGCCGCCGTAGTTCAGCGCGATGGTCAGGTGCACCTTGTCATTGCCCGCCGTCAGCAGTTCCAACCCGTCCATCAGATCGACCAGCGCAGGCTCCAGCCGCACGCGATCCCCGATGAAGCGCACGCGGACGCCTTCTTCCAGAAGATCCTTCGCCTCGCGCCGGATATAGCGCTTGAACAGCTTCATCAGCCCCGCCACCTCGGCCTGGGTGCGCTTCCAGTTTTCGGTCGAGAAGGCGAAGATGGTCAGGTATTTCACGCCCAGACCGGGGCAGGCGCGCACGATCTCGCGCACCCGCTTGGCCCCCGCATGGTGGCCCACAAGGCGCGGCCGGTGGCGCATCTGCGCCCAGCGGCCATTGCCATCCATGATGATCGCCACATGGTTCGGCGCTGTTGCGAAACTGCTGGTCTTGGACATTTCGTGCGTCCTTTCGGGGAGCATCCGGAAACATGCAGGTGAAACGGGAAGACGTCCGGGGCGCGGCGTTTTTCAGGCCCTTCCGGGGCACATGGCCGGTCGGCGCGCCCCCCGCGCGCAGACCAACGCCATCCGTGACCGGGCCGGTCGTGCCGCTCAAACCTGCATGATTTCCGCCTGTTTGGTTTCCAACTGTTCGTCCACACGCTTGATGAAGGTATCGGTCAGCTCCTGCACGGCGCTTTCCCAGAACTTCTTGTCGTCCTCCGACGTGTCGGCCTTCTTGATCCGGTCCATGCCGTCCCGGCGCACATTGCGCACCGCGACGCGGGCATTCTCGGCATAGGTGCCGGCCACCTTGGTCAACTGGGTGCGGCGTTCCTCGTTCAACTCGGGGATCGGCAGCATGATGATGGTGCCGTTGAGCTGCGGGTTTATGCCCAGCCCACTGTCGCGGATCGCCTTTTCCACCTTGCTGACCAGCGCCTTGTCCCAGACGTTGATCGTGACCATGCGCGGCTCGGGGACGTTCACGGTGCCGACCTGGTTGATCGGCGTCGGCGCGCCGTAGGCATCCACCATCACCGGCTCCAGCATGGCGGCCGAGGCCCGCCCGGTGCGCAGCGACGCGAATTCGGTGCGCAGCGACGCGATCGCCCCCTCCATCCGCCGCTCCAGATCATCGGTATCGAGCATGAATTCGTCTGACATCGCGTCTCGCCTCGTTGTGCCTGTCTCGCCGTCCCGGGGCGGCGTTGCGGTATCCATACAGAAGCGCCAGCCGCCCGACAACTGCTTGCCCGGCCCCCGCCGGGGCCGGCGGCAATGGCCCCGGCCTCAGACCGCCGGTCCCCGCGCCGCCCGTTGCGCGATCCGCAGGCACAGGTCCGTCGCCTGCGCCATGTCCTGCACCGAGATCCATTCCAGCGGCCCGTGCACGTTCTGCATGCCGGTGAACAGGTTCGGACAGGGCACGCCCATCTCCGTCAGGCGCGAGCCGTCGGTGCCGCCCCGGATCGGTGTCGCGCGCTCGGGAATGCCCAGATCGGCCAGCGCCGCGCGGGCCAGCTCCACCGGGGTCATGTCGTCCTCCAGCCAGTAGCGCATGTTGCGGTATTGCGGCGTGATCGTGCAGGTGACCTGCGCGCGCGGCTCGGTCGCGGCGATGGTGGCGCAGACCTGCCGCAGCAGCGCGCCCTTGGCTTCCAGCCCCGCCATCTCGAAATCGCGCAGGATGAAGCGGGCCACCATCTGCTCCGCGTTGCCCTTCATGTCGACCGCGTGGATGAAGCCCTGCGTGCCCTGCGTCGTTTCGGGCGTCATGGTGACCTGCGGCAGCGTGTCCACGATCTTCGCGGCCAGGTGGATCGCGTTCACCAGCTTGTCCTTGGCGGTGCCGGGATGGATCGAGACGCCCGTGACCGTCACCACCGCAAAGTCGGCCGAGAAGGTCTCGTGGGTCAATTCGCCCACCTCCCCGCCATCGAAGGTATAGGCGAACGCCACGCCCAGATCGGCCGGCAGGCGCGCATCCACGCCGCGCCCGATTTCCTCGTCGGGGGTGAAGGCCACGCGGATCGTGGGCCGCGCGATCTGCGGGTTCTCCAGCAGGTGCCGCATCGCCGTCATGATGATGGCGATCCCCGCCTTGTCATCGGCCCCCAGAAGCGTCCGCCCCGAGGCGGTGACGATGTCGTGCCCGAGCTTCCCGGCCAGATAGGGAAACGCCTCGGGCGTCAGAACCAGATCGGGATTGTCGGGAAAGGTGATCGCACCGCCATTATAGCCCTCCAGCACGCGCGGCCTCACGCCCGTCGCGTTGAATTGCGGCGCGGTATCGACATGGGCCAGAAAGCCGATCACCGGCCCGTCCACGGTGCCGGGAATGGTGGCGATCACGGTGCCGTAGTCCGTTTTCGTCACATCGGCCGCGCCGATCGCGGCCAGTTCCTCGGCCATCAGGTCCAGCATCGCGTGCTGGCACGCCGTGGAGGGCGCGCCGGGGCTGTCGATGTCGGATTGGCTGTCGATGGCGCAATAGCGCACGAGGCGCTCTTTCAACTCCGTGGTGAACGGGGACATGACCTGAAACCTCCTGTGTCGCGCGGCGCATCCATGCGCCCCGCCCGTGCCTAGTCCGTGACCTTGGTAAAGGTTCCCCGCCCCGCAAGGATCGACCGGAACCCGCCCGGCGCATCGAGCGAAAAGACGATGATCGGCAGGTCGTTCTCCCGCGCCAGCGCGATGGCGCTGGCATCCATCACCCCCAGATGCTGCGCCAGCACCTCGTCATAGGTCACCGTCTCGTAGCGCTTGGCATCCGCATGCGTGGCCGGGTCGCGGTCGTAGACGCCGTCCACCTTGGTGCCCTTGAAGATCGCCTCGCAATCCATCTCGGAGGCGCGCAGGGTGGCGGCGGTATCGGTGGTGAAATAGGGGTTGCCGGTGCCCGCCGCGAAAACGACGACGCGCTTCTTCTCCAGATGCCGGATCGCGCGGCGGCGGATATAG
>CAZTUG010000061.1:0-20241 GCA_964615955.1 uncultured Roseicyclus sp. | reverse complement strand
GGGGGGGGCCGGGGGAGGCCGGGGGAGGCCGGGGGGGGCGGGGGTGTCGCGCCTGCGTCCAGCCGCAACGCACCGCCCAAGCAGGCGGTCTCGGCCAGTGTCGGCCGAGGGCAGGCGATCAGCGCCTTTGCGGCTGTAAGGACTGCAGGAAGACCGCCTGCCTCGCGTCGATGGCGGCTTCGTGGTATGGTCGTGTCCATGAACACTGCCCCGCCGATCCTGCACCGGCAAATCGCCCGGCTCGCTGCGGTCCCTTGCGCCGCTCTGCTTGTGGTCGCCGCCGTCGCGCCGGTTGCGCGGGCCGACGACGATGAAATCGGCCTGCTGTGCGGCGCATCCCATGTCCAGGCCACGCAAGTCCTGCACGGTGAATGGGTCCTGCAACAGCGCGCGGGTATCGCCCATGTCGGACCGGTGGCCATGCCGCTGGCTGCGGTGTCAGACACCAGTCTGGTGCTGGAAAGCTACAGCGACGGGCGGCTTCTGGCGCGAACGCCGGATTTCTCCGAAGACATGCAGCTGGAACCCGCCTTCGGCGCGCTGGACGACCTGCCCGACGGCCTGGAAGGATGGGGACCGGACGGAGAGGCCGTCGATATCGAGGCCAATGCCGACTGCGCCTGGTCCGACATGCCGCGCTATGTCGGCAGCACGGATTACGATTTCGACGGCGCCGGCCGAATGCGCATGACCCTGATCGTGCATTTTCCGAACGTGTATTTCGGCATCGGATTCGTGCAGTTCCGCGGCTTCGCCGACGGCAACGAATTCACCGCCCAGCGCCGGGTCTTGCTGACACGGGGGACGTTCTAGGCGGGATCAGGCTTCAACCTCCGCGCTTCGGTCACAGGCACGAGCACAGGCACGAGCACAGGCACGAGCACAGGCACGAGCACAGGCACGAGGCACCGCAATGGGCGTGGCGTTCGGCGCAAAGGCCTCCACGGGTGCCTTGCAATCCGGGCGTGACGCTGGGGGTGCGACGCGTCGCCGGCACAGACCGGCGCGCCTACCGATCCCAACCCTTGCCAACCCTTGCCAACCCTTGCCAAGAAGTTAACGGAATCTACTTTATTGATGTATTTCAGTCATTTGACCCACCTTATCACGCGTGATAACCCCCGCCGAACACCGCCTCGAACTCCCGCCATTCCCCCTTGCTCATCCCGCTTGTCTCCTGCGTCACGACCTCCCCCGCCAGCCGCCGCCGGATCGCCTCGACCCCCTTGCCGCTCAACTGGACGCCGCCCATCCGGTAGTCCTCGAAAGCCGCATAGGCCGCCGGAACCCAATCCTGCACCATCGCGGCAATCGCCTCCGCATAGACCCGGATCTCGTACTGGGCATGCGTGTCTGCGCGCAGCCTCAGGAAGTGAAACAGGTTGTGCAGGTCCACCTTCCAGTACCATTGCGTGTAGATGTTCGCGGGCAGGTTCATCCGCGCCAGTTCGCGCGCCAGCCCAGCCTGCCCCTCCTGCGAGATCATCTCCTCGTAGTGGTCATAGGCCCGCCCCGCGTCGTCCTTCAGGTAGCGCAGCACGCGCTCGGCCTCTTCGCCCGTCAAAGCCTCGCCCCGGCCCTGGTTGTTGACGACGGATTGCGCCGCCAGATCCTCGACGCGGGGGATGTAGAATTCGCGGTCCAGGATCGAATACCGCGCCGAATACTCGTTGACGTTGGCCGTGCGGTGGCGGATCCATTGCCGCGCCACGAAGACGGGCAGTTTGACGTGCAGCTTGATCTCGCACATCTCGAACGGCGTCGAATGCCAGTGCCGCATCAGGTAGCGGATCAGCCCCTCGTCGTTCGAGACATGCTTGGTCCCCGCCCCGTAGGACACGCGGGCGGCCTGCACGATGGCGCCGTCGTCGCCCATATAGTCGATGACCCGCACGAAGCCGTGGTCCAGCACGGGCTTGGCTTCGTAGAGGTGCTGCTCCAGCCCCGCCGCAACCGCCCGCAACGTGCGTGCGGGGGTGGAGCGAGCGTTCTGGATATCCTCCTGTTGTTCCGGGGTCAGGGGCATGGCACAGGTCCTGTGTGGTGGAATCGGTAAGGCGGCTGCGTGAAGCCATTTAGTGCCCTACCCGATCGCCACACCGCAAGACGATGAGGGCACATGGCCGACAAAGCTGTTGCGTATCTGGACCAGGCCGTCGCGCCCCGCCTGCGCGCGACCCTGCCTGCTGCGCTTGCCGCCGTGCTGCTCTTCGTCCTGAAACTGGGATGGGCCGCGCTCTTCGCCGTCCTGATCCTGGGCGCGATCATCGTCACGCGCCTGATCTGGTCGGACACCTGGACCGTGGCGCGCTACGACGCGCTGGTCCTGTTTGCGCTCGGCACCCAGATCGTGTTCATCCGGACCGGGCTGGAGACCTGGGAAGAGGCCCGCGTCATCGCCATCTTTCACGTCACCGGCACGGCGATGGAGATCTTCAAGCTGTCGCAGGGGTCTTGGGATTACCCGGAACAGGGCATCCTCGAACTCGGCGGCGTGCCGCTGTTCTCGGGGTTCATGTATGCCTCCGTCGGCAGCTTCATCGCGCGGATGATCCGGCTCTTCCACGTGAAATTCGCCCCCTATCCGCCGTTCTGGATGACGGTGGTGCTGGGGATCGCGATCTACGGAAATTTCTACACGCACCATTACACCTACGACATCCGGCTGATCCTGTTCGCCGCAACGCTGATCCTGTTCTGGCGCACGCGGGTATGGTTCTACCCCGGCCCGTTCCCGGCATGGGTCCCCCTGCCGGTCGCGGCCCTGCTGTCGGCCGGCCTGCTGTGGATCGCCGAGAACATCGGCACCTTCACCCAGACCTGGACCTATGCCACCCAGGGCGATCTCGGGCTGGTGGACATCGGCAAGTTCGGCTCATGGTATCTGCTGCTCTACGTCGCCTTCGTGACGGTGACGCTGGTGATGCGCGACGCGCTGAAGCCCCTGCCCATGCGCCCCGCGCCCCGGCAGGACCCACGGGAAATTTACTGAACGCGCGGGCTGTTCTTGCGGACGAAGCGGGATAAGCTGTCGCAAACCCCACCAACAGGATCTTCGCCCATGGCTCTCCAATACCTGCACACGATGGTTCGCGTTAAGGACCTTGACGCCTCCATCGCCTTCTTCAAGATTCTGGGGCTGGAGGAAACCCGCCGCATCGACAATGACGGCGGGCGCTTCACCCTCGTCTTCCTGTCTCCGCCGGGGCAGGACAATGCCAGCGTGGAACTGACCTGGAACTGGGACGGAGACGACGGTCTGCCATCGGACAGCCGCCATTTCGGCCACCTCGCCTACCGCGTCGACGACATCTACGCGCTTTGCCAGACGCTGATGGACAACGGCATCACGATCAACCGCCCCCCGCGCGACGGGCACATGGCCTTCGTCCGCTCGCCCGACAACATCTCGATCGAGCTGTTGCAGGAAGGCGAGGCGCTTGCCCCGGCCGAACCCTGGGCCACAATGGCCAACACCGGCCATTGGTAGGGGGCCGCCGCCTCGGCCCGGCGGCCACGATCGCCGTCCTTCTTGCCGGCCCGGTGCAGGCGCAGGACCAGTGCCGACTTGCGCTGCAACTGGGCCTTGACGTGTCCGCCTCCGTCGATGCGGCGGAATACCGGTTGCAGATCGGCGGGCTGTCTGCGGCCCTGATCGATCCGGCCGTGGTGTCTGCCTTCCTCAACGGCCCCGGCCCGGTGGCCCTGTCGATCTTCGAATGGTCCGGACGGTTCCAGCAGGACGTTCTGGTGGACTGGACCCTGATCTCATCCGAAGCCGACCTCCTGCGGATCGCAGAGCGTATCGCGCAATCCACCCGCCGCAGCGAGGACTTCCCCACCGCCATCGGCTACGCGCTCGGCTTCGCCTCCACCCGGTTCCAGGAGGCACCCGCCTGCCTGTTCCAGACCCTCGACATCTCCGGGGACGGCCAGAACAACGACGGCTTTCCTCCGATCGCCGCCTACGAACATTTCGATTTCGAGAACGTCACAGTGAACGGTCTCGCCATCGGCGGCGCAAGCCGGGAGATCGAGGAATATTACCTCGCCGAAGTCATCCGCGGCCCCGGCGCCTTCGTGGAATATGCCGCGACGCACGCGGATTTCGCCGAGGCCATGCGCCGGAAGCTGGAGCGGGAACTGCGCGCGATGATCCTGGGCGGCGCGACGGAAACGGAGTCGGTCTTCTGAGCCGATCCAGAAGCCGCCGCGCCGATGGCTAAAGCACGTCGCGCACAAGCGGGGACCGGTCTTGCGCGTCGCGGACGTGCGGTATCAAACGGTCGGAGCGGGTCGCGTAACTGCGTATGAACGCGGCACGCTCCAGAATTGTCCGCCCGCGACCGTGCCCCCGGCGCGCCCGGCGCGCCCGTGGCCAACCTTCCGCGCCCCCATTCATCTTGGCAAAAAAACTCATCTTCCGGCCCACGATCGGCCAATCGCCGTGCCGGACCGGACAACTCACACCGGCAGCAGCGCGGCGCCGACCCGGCGCCCCTCGGCCAGCAGCACGTTGTAGGTGCGGCAGGCGGCAGCGGAATCCATAGCCTCCACGCCGACCCCGGCCGCCTCCAGGGCGCGGCGCAGGTCGGCGGGGGCGTGGGCGATCATGGCTCCGGTGCCCAGCAGCAGCACGTCGATCTCGGGTGCTGCACGCAGCAATGCCGCGATGTCCTCGTAACCGCTCCACGCGCAGGCGCCCGAGGGAAGCAACAGCACGGCGCCCTGCATGACTTCGCCTCCGACACGGAAGAAGCCGGGGCCGTAGCCGTCCACCGGACGACTATCATCGAATTGGACTT
This sequence comes from uncultured Roseicyclus sp., assembly GCA_964615955.1. Taxonomy (GTDB): domain Bacteria; phylum Pseudomonadota; class Alphaproteobacteria; order Rhodobacterales; family Rhodobacteraceae; genus Gymnodinialimonas. The sequence continues at coordinate 15,436 of CAZTUG010000061.1, read as the reverse complement.
CGTTCATGCGCATGTGGCGTTACCCTCCCCAGATCGGCAAGCCCGTCACGCCCGCCACTCCGATCAGGATATAGGCGATGGACCTGTAGAGAAAAGCCGCTTCCGGCTGGAACAAGCGGACGCCGATGAACCCGCCAAGCGCGTAGGGGCCAAGAAGGACAAGGCCCAGCCATAGCGCCGGGCCGTCGACCAGCCCTTGCAGCCACATCATCGGCGTCAGGAACAGCGCGTTGAGGGTCAGGAAACTGGCCAGGTTGCCCCGGGTCACCGCCACCGGCTGGTCGGTTCCGAGGTTGAACAGGATCACCGGCGGGCCGTTCAGGCCGGTCGATCCGCCACTGATCCCCGCCAATGCGCCGACGCCGATCCGCAGCCCCTGCCCGCCCCGCAGCGGCACCTTCCACCCGACCACCAGGGCCGCGAGCGTCACCAGCGTCAGGCCGCAGACCGCAGCGCGGATCGCCACCTCGGGCGCCAGCCGAAGAAGCGCGATGCCCAGCGGCATGGACAGAAGCGACACGGCCAGCATCAGCAGCGTCTGGCCCTTGTCCGCCACCGTCCATGCGCCCGGGAACACCGCCACCAGCGATCCCAGCGCCGAAATCGACAGCGCCACCATCGCCAGCGGGGGTGGCAGGATGATCGTGGCCAGCGGCATGAAGATCAGCGCCGAACCGAAGCCCGCGAAGCCGTAGACCATTCCCGCCACGAGCGAGAGGCAGGCCACCCAAGCCAGCCCCGGCGTCGAAAGCGCCAGCGCCAGGCCGTCAGGCATTTATGTTGGCGAATTGCGTGCCGCCCGGCCCGCCCGCACCGCCGGCCCCGCCCGACGGCTTGGACCAGTCGCGTTTCACACCGATCATCAGCACCACGTTCTTGGCCACGTAGATCGACGAATAGGTGCCCACGATCACGCCCCAGGCGATGGCGAAGACGAAGCCGCGGATCACGTCGCCCCCCAGCACCAACAGCGCGATAAGCGCGATCAGCGTGGTGCCCGACGTCATCAGGGTGCGGCTCAGCGTCTCGTTCGCGCTCAGGTTCATCACGTCGCGCAAGTCGCGTTGCTTGTACTTGATCAGGTTCTCACGCAGACGATCGAAGATCACCACGGTGTCGTTGATCGAATAGCCCACGATGGTCAGCAGCGCGGCGATGGTGGCAAGGTCGAAGCGGATCTGGAGCAGGCTGAAGACGCCGATGGTCAGGATCACGTCATGGATCAACGCCGCCACGGCACCGATCGAGAACTGCCATTCGAAGCGCAGCCAGATATAGACCAGGATCGCGCCCAGCGACGCCGCGACCGCGAGGATTGCCGTCGTGATCAGCTCTCCCGAGACCTTGGGGCCGACGGATTCAACGCTTGGGAAGGTCATCTCCGGGTCGATCGCCGCCTGCAAGGCCGCTTCGATGGCCGCGATGATCTCGGGGGTGACGGCCTCGTCGCCCTCCTGCGCCTGAATGCGCACGGTGACGACATGCTGGTCGTCGGCGAAGGTCGGATCGAACACCTCGGAAATGCTCACGTCGCCAAGACCCAGCGGCTCCAGCGCGGCGCGGTACTCACCCACGTCCACCGCGACCGAACTGTCGGTGCGGATCGTCGTGCCGCCAAGGAAGTCGATCCCGAAGTTGAGACCGACCATGGCCCAGATCGCAAGCGACGCGATGACCGCCACCACCGAAGCCCCGAAGGTCACACCGGCGAATTTGAAGAAGTCGATATTCGTTTCTTGCGGAACCAGGCGCAGGCGCATCTCTCAAACCTCGATCGTTTTCGGGCGACGCCGGTCGAACCAGGTCACGATAAGCAGACGTGTCACGTAGATCGCCGTGAACACGGAGGTCGCGATCCCGATCCCCAGCGTGACGGAGAAGCCGCGCACCGGGCCGGAGCCGAGCACGAAGAGGATGGTGGCGATGATGAAGGTCGTCAGGTTGGCGTCGATGATTGCGGAAAGCGCCCGCTCATAGCCCAACTCGATGGCGCGGGCGGGGCCGCGCGCGGTCTTCAACTCCTCGCGGATCCGCTCGAAGACCAGCACGTTGGCGTCCACCGCCATGCCGATGGTCAGCACGATCCCCGCGATCCCCGGCAGCGTCAGCGTCGCCCCGATCAGCGACAGCACGCCGAAAATCAGCCCGACGTTCAGCACCAGCGCGATGGCCGCGAACACCCCGAACAACCCGTAGCTGGCGATCATGAAGACCAGCACCGCCACGAAGGCCACGGTGGCCGCGATCTGCCCGGCGGCGATGCTGTCGGCGCCCAGTTCCGGCCCGATGGTGCGCTCTTCAAGGAAGGTCAGTTCGGCCGGCAAGGCCCCCGCGCGCAGCAGGATCGCCAGTTCGGTGGAGGATTCAACGGTGAAGTTGCCGCTGATCTGGCCCGATCCCCCGGTGATCGCCTGCCGGATGACGGGGGCCGAAATCACCTCGTCGTCCAGCACGATGGCGAAGGGCGCGCCGACATTGGCGGCGGTATAGGCCCCGAAGGCGCGCGCGCCGGTGGTGTCGAAGCGGAACGTCACCAGGGGCAGGCCGCTTTGCTGGTCGAAGCCGGGCTGGCTGTCCACAAGGTCGTCGCCGGTCACTACGGGGGTCTGTTCGAGGATGTAGAAAACGCCCTCGTCTTCGATATCGGGCAGCACGATCTGGCGCGGTTCCACGGCCTCGTCCGCGCTGGCGGCGCGGCCCACGACCGGGTGGAAGGTCAGGCGCGCCGTGGTGCCGATCAGGTCCTTCAACTCCTGCGCCGAACCGATGCCCGGCACCTGGATCAGGATCCGGTCGGAGCCCTGGCGCTGGATCGTCGGCTCTCGGGTGCCGGCCTCGTCGACACGGCGCCGCACGATCTCGATGGATTGCTGCATGGTGCGATCATCCGTGGCGGCCTGTTCGGCGGCGGAAAGCCGCACCGTCAGGACATCCCCCGCCGCGCCGACATCAAGCGAGGTCTCCCCGATGCCGCCGGTCAGGCTGACCACCGGCGTGCCCAGGGCGCGGGCGGCGGCGATGGCGGCGGACATGCCCTCGGGCTGGCTGATCCGGACCTGCAACACGCCCGGTTCCGCGTCGATCCGGCGGATGGTGCCGACGGTGTCGCGCACCTCGCGCAGCGCGTCGCGCAGGTCCGGCCACAGGCTGTCCATCCGCTGCGCGTAAACGTCTTCAACCCGCACCTCGGCCAGCAGATGCGCGCCGCCACGCAGATCGAGGCCCAGGTTCACCAGCGTCGCGGGCAGGAACGACGGCCAGGCCGCGACATCGGCCAGCAGTTCCGGGGTTTCCACCCCATCCCGCTCCATGGTGGCGATGGCATCGTTGTGCCGCTCCACCGTGCCATAGAACAAGTTCGGCATGGCGAAGCCGAGGCCTGCCAGCACGACCAGCACGATGAACAGCCGGTTCCACAGCGGGATCTGAAGCATGATCGGTCCTTGAAATTATACGCTGCGAAAGGGCTCGGGTCCGGGCCGCTCAGTCGTTTGCGGGTTCGGTCTTGGAGCGGACCTGCGCGATCGTCGGGCGCACGACGCGGATCTTCACGCCGGTGGCGATCTCGACCTCGACCTCGGTGTCGTCCTTGACCTTGGTGATCTTGCCGATCAACCCGCCCGCCGTCACGATCTCGTCGCCACGGCGCAACGCGCCGACCATGGCCTGGTGGTCCTTCACCTTCTTCTGCTGCGGGCGGATCAAGAAGAAATACATGATCACGAGGATCAGGATCAGCGGAACGACCTGTCCGAAGGCTTCCATGGGCGGGGTCCTTTATGGCGGGGGCGGCCCCATCGGGCGACCTTGTTGAAAAGTTGCGGCACCCTAAGGGCGGCGTGGGGCGAGTGCAATAAGCCCTCGACGGCCAGATGGGCCTTTGCGCCCACGGACGCAAGGGCGAACCCTTTGCAATCCCGCGCGCCCCCTTTGCCGGGCGGCCCAAACCTGCTTTGCTCCCCCGCAGGTTACCCACACGGACAGATCACCGATGAGAGAGCCACTTCAAGACCTGCTGAGGCAGCCCGTGACACTGGCCGACCTGCTGCCATTCGTGCTTCTGGCGGCGCTGCTGGCGCTGGCGGTGACGCAATATTTCCACGCCGCCCGCGCCGCCGCCCGCGCCGCCGCTCCGGACCGGCCCCCGGCCAGGCGCGGCGACACCTTCCTGTCCCGCATCGGCCTCGGCTTCCTGCCAAGGCCCGTCGCGGTCGCCGCTCCGGCCTTCTGGGTCGTGCTTGCCGCCATGCTCGCCATTGGCATCGTGATCACCATCGTTTCGATCCCGGCCCTGATCCCGGCGGCCCTTGGCGACGGCGAAGACACCAGCCTGCGCTGGACCCTGCTGACGCTGACCGCGCTCACCGGCGCCATCGGGGCCGTCATCGCCCTGCCCTTCACGCTGATCCGCGTGCGCCAGAACGAACGCCAGACCATCGCCACCGAACAGGGCCTCGTCACCGACCGGATCAACGCCGCCATGGCCAGCCTCGGGGCGGACAAGGACACCAGCCGCCTGATGCGCTCGGTCAGCTACGAACGGGAGGGCGAGGCTCACACCGATTTCGAAGGGCGCAACACATCCTTCGTGCCGCCCGACGGGGCCACCAAGGTGACGCGGGGCGACTGGCAGGCGATTTCCCGCACGCTTCCGAACATGGAAGTCCGCGTCGGCGCGATCCACGCCCTTGGCCGCATCGCGCGCGAGAATCTCGCCTTCCATACCCAGATCATGGAAATCCTCTGCGCCTATGTGCGCGAGAATGCCCCGGCATGGGACGCGATGCCCCACGCGCTGCCAAAGTCTCCCGTCAACGACGCGGACGATGACGATGACGATGACGATGACGATGATCTGACACCGGACGCCATCAGGGCCTACCTGTTCGAATTGCAATCGGGCCTGCAATCGCTGCGAAAAACCCTCCCCCAGCCCCGCACCGACATCCAGACCGCGTTGGAGGTTCTGGGTCGCCGCACGGAGGACCAGAAACTGTGCGAAGGGGCATGGCCGGATGCCGATGGCAAGGCGCCCTGCCTGTTCGATCGACCCTTCCCGAAGCCGCCGCGCGACCCGGACACATGGTCCGCCGGCGCGCAGGCCGCATGGCGCAAGACATTCGACAGGTTCCGCGAAGATGCGCTGGTGCTATGCAGGGGTTTCCACTCCACACGCACCTACCGCCACGACCTCCGCAACACCAACCTGCAAGGCTACGACCTGTCCCACCTCGACCTGCGCGGCGCACGCCTCGACGGGGCGCAGATGCAGGGGGCGAACCTCGACAAGGCGCAGATGCAAGGGGCGGACCTCGGCGCGGCGCAGATGTCGAACGATACGACCCTCACCGACGCTGCTCTCCGAGGCGCGGCGGTGAGGCAAGTGGATGATGCGACCACAGCACAACTACGCCCGTTCTGGACGGACATCTTCGCCGACGCCACCCTGCGCGACCGTGTCCCCGAACCCGACCGGCCCGCCCATTGGCCAAGAGACGTGCTCGTCTACCAACCGTGGTTCCCCGAAACCTCCCCCTTCCACATCGCGTGGCGCGCATGGGCCGACAGCCTCGACCCGCCCGCCGCCGCCCGACCCGACGACAGGCCGTAACCCCCATGAAACCCATGCCAAGCCGCGCCTTCCTGCCCCTCCTCGTCGCCGCCGCCCTCCACGGCCCCGCCCCCGCGGCCCGCGCCGACCCGGCCCTCTATCCACCCATCGCGCCCGCCTATCTCGCGGCCGAGATCCCCGCCATCGTGCGCGTGTCGCGCGGCCTTCTGGCACCCGGCAGCTGTTCCGGCGTGCTCATCACCCCGCGCCATGTCCTGACCGCCGCCCATTGCGCGCGCGGCGACGCCACCCGCGTGGTGATCTTCTCCCCCGGCTCCGAGACCTTGCGGCTGATCGTGCCGGTGACGCAGATCGCGCTCCACCCCGACAACAGCCCCGGGATGGACACCGCCTCCATCGGCACCGATCTGGCGCTGCTGACGCTGGCCTCCGACATCGCGCCTTCCGTGGCCCTTCCCCTGCCCCTCGCCCCGGACGACCTGCCGCCCGGCACGCCATGGCTTCTCGCCGGGTATCCGAACGCGGCCCATACCGCGCTCCACGCCCAGTTCGATTGCCAGGTCGCACGGGTCAACGGCGCGACCATCGGCAGCGATTGCCGCGTGGTGTCGGGCTTTTCCGGCGGGGCGGTCCTGGCGGAAACCGATGCGGGCTGGAGGCTGGGCGCGATCATCTCGGCCACACTCGGCGATGCCGACAGCCCGTTGCGCGCCCTGGCTGCGGCCATCGAACCGGCAACCTTCCCGGCCCTGGGCGCGGCGCTTGCGGGCCAACCGTCGCCGGCGCTCCAGATCGCCCCTACCGTTCCCGCCCCGGATCGGCCATAAGCGCGCCTGTCGCGCGTGGCCCCGCCGCGCGCCGCGTTGTCCGAGACAGGAGGCCATGACATGCACGACATCCGCGCGATCCGCGACAATCCCGCAGCCTTCGACGCCGCGCTGGCACGGCGCGGCCTCTCTCCCGTCTCCGCGTCCATCCTCGCCATCGACGAAGCGCGCCGCGCCGCGATCACCCAGGCCGAAGCCGCGCAGGCCGACCGCAACGCGGCCTCCAAGGATGTCGGTCGCGCCAAGGCGGCGGGCGACGAGGCGGAATTCGAACGCCTCCGCGCGCTGGTGGCCGAGAAGAAGGACGAAATCGCCCGGCTGGAGGACGAGGCCCGCGCGCAGGATGCCGAGCTTCTGGCCATCCTCGAAACCCTGCCCAACCTGCCCGCCCCCGATGTCCCCGACGGCACGGACGAGGCCGGAAACGTCGAACTCCACCGCCACGGCACCCCGCGCGCCTTCGATTTCGCGCCGCTGGAACATTACGACATCCCCGCCGTGAAACCCTCGATGGATTTCGAGACCGCCGCCAAGCTCTCCGGCGCGCGCTTCGTGCTGCTCTCGGGCGCCATCGCGCGCGTGCACCGGGCGCTGGCGCAGTTCATGCTGGACGTCCATACCGGCGACAACGGCCTGACCGAGGTGAACGCCCCCGTCCTCGTCCGCGACGAGATCATGTATGGCACCGGCCAATTGCCGAAGTTCGGCGAAGACAGCTACCGCACCACGAACGGCTGGTGGCTGATCCCCACGTCCGAAGTGAGCCTGACCAACATCGTCAACAACACGATGATCGAGGAATCCTACCTCCCCCGCCGCTACACCGCCCATTCGCTCTGCTTCCGGTCCGAGGCCGGCAGCGCGGGCCGCGACACGTCCGGCATGCTGCGCCAGCACCAGTTCGAGAAGGTGGAGATGGTCTCCATCACCCATCCCGACCAGTCCGACGCCGAACAGAGCCGCATGCTGGGCTGTGCCGAGGGCATCCTCGACCGCCTCGGCCTGCCCTACCGCACCGTGATCCTCTGCGCCGGCGACATGGGCGCGGGCGCGACGCGGACCTATGATATCGAGGTCTGGCTGCCCGGCCAGAACGCCTATCGCGAGATTTCATCCGTCTCCACCTGCGGCGCGTTCCAGGCCCGCCGGATGAACGCGCGCTTCAGGCCCAGCGCGGGCGGCAAGCCCGAATTCGTCCACACCCTCAACGGCTCCGGCCTGGCCGTGGGCCGGACGCTGATCGCGGTGCTGGAGAACGGGCAGCAGGCGGACGGCTCGGTCGATCTGCCGCAGGCGCTGCACCCGTGGCTGGGGGGCAAGACCCGGATCGGGGCAGACGGGGTGCTGGCCTGACGCGGCGATACCCCCACCGACACCGGTTCGCGCCCGTAGGGTGGGTGCAAGCCACCACTCCGCCCACCCCCCATCGCTGCCGCATCCCGATCGCTGCCGCATCCCCGTCACCGGCCGCAGGCCCGCGCCAGACGTCACGGCCAGATCGTCCGGGGCCACCACCACCGCCGCAACCGCGACCGCCCTCGCACGGACCGAGGACAGCCTGTAAGATGGCAGAGATTCAACTATATCGTTTCAAGCCAATATGTTAACTCACACCCCTCACACCGGAGCACCTCCCCGCACCGCAATTTCCGGCACTCACGGGAACTCCCTACCCTCCCCGCGCATTCCCCCTACATGAAGGCCATGGAACCCTCCAACCGCACCGATACCGACCGCCTGTGGGCCATCCTCGTGACCGTGGCGGCGATCAGCTTCGCGGTCTCGCCCTTCGTCGTCACGCCGTTCAGCGGGTTCGAGCCGGGGCGCTTCCCGGTGCCGGTCGACACTCCCCCGATCCAGCCCGCCGGTTGGGCCTTCTCGATCTGGGGCCTGATCTACCTCTGGCTGGTGGCAGGCGCCGTCTTCGGCCTCCTGAAACGTGCCGACGCCCCGGATTGGCGCGCCCACCGCCCCGCAGCCTTTGCCTCGCTCGCGATCGGGTCGATCTGGCTGCCCGTGGCCAATGCCTCGCCGATCTGGGCGACGATCCTGATCCTCGCCATGCTGGCCACGGCCCTCGTGGCGCTCGCCAGGGCCCCGGCGCGCGATGCCCCCTGGGCGCGCTGGCCGCTCGGCCTTTACGCGGGCTGGCTGACGGCAGCCTCCTTCGTCTCGCTGGCCACGCTGGCTGCGGGCTACGGCCTCGCCACGGCGCAAACGGCAAGCTGGATCGCGCTGCCGCTGGCGGTGCTGATCGCCGCCGGGGTCACGCTCCGCCTCGGAACCTCCACCTATCCCGCCGCCGCCGCCTGGGCGGCCATCGGCATCGCGCTCGCCAACTGGCCCGGCCCCTACGCCCTCGCCGCGCTGGCCGGTGCCGTCGCGCTGGCACTTCTCGCGGCCCTGTCCGCCACGCGGACCCCCTAGCCGCGCCCGGTGCGACATCCGCCGCCGTCGCGATCGCCCGCATGTCCCCCGCACCGCTTGCCGCCTCCCCCGTCGCAAGCTACACCGCCCCCATGCGCATTCTCATCACCAACGACGACGGCATCAACGCCCCCGGCCTTGAAGTCCTGCACGAAATCGCCACCGATCTCGCCGGACCCACCGGCGAGGTCTGGACCGTCGCGCCCGCGTTCGAACAATCGGGCGTCGGCCACTGCATCTCCTACGTCCACCCGACCATGATCGTGGAACTCGGGCCACGGCGCTATGCCGCCGAAGGCTCGCCCGCCGATTGCGTCATCGCGGGCATGCATGACGTGCTCAGGATGACGCCGCCCGACCTGATCCTGTCGGGCGTGAACCGGGGCAACAACGCGGCCGAGAACACGCTTTATTCCGGCACCATCGGCGCGGCCATCGAAGGCGCGATCCAGGGTGTGCCCGCCATCGCGCTGTCGCAATATTACGGGCCCGGCAACGTCAACCTGCAAGACCAGTTCGAAGCCGCCCGCGCCCATGGGGCGGCGACCCTGCGCAAGATCCTCGCCGCGCCCGATGCCTTCGCCAGCCATCCCTACAAGCTGTTTTACAACGTCAACTTCCCGGCCCGTCCGGCCTCCGAGGTCAAGGGCACCCGTGTCGTGGCCCAGGGCTTCCGCGAAGGCACCACCGGCATGGGCATGCGCGCCGATACCGCACCTTCGGGGCGCAAGTTCCTGTGGATCACCGGCGCGCCGCAAGACGTGCCCTCCGGCCCCGATACCGACGCCACCGTCAACCTCGACGGCTACATCTCCATCACGCCGATGCGCGCCGACCTGACCGCCCATGACCGGCTGGCCGACCTGAGGGCCGCCGTGGAATGACCGATCCGGGATCCGGCTTCGACGCGGAACAGAAGATGCAATACCTGTTCCACCTGCGCCAGAAGGGCGTGATGGACAGCCGCGTGCTGACCGCGATGGAGAAGATCGACCGGGGCGCCTTCCTGCGCGGCCATTTCGCCGCCCGCGCCTACGAGGACATGCCCCTGCCCATCGGCTCGGGGCAGACCATCAGCCAACCCTCCGTGGTGGGCCTGATGACCCAGGCGCTGGATGTGCAGCCCCGCGATACCGTTCTCGAAATCGGCACCGGCTCGGGCTACCAGGCGGCGGTCCTCAGCCTCCTCGCGCGGCGGGTCTATACCATCGACCGCCACCGCAACCTGACCCGCGAGGCAGAGCTTGTCTTCACCCGCCTCGGCCTGCCCAACATCACCGTGCTGACGGGCGACGGCTCCTTCGGCTTGCCCGAGCAGGGGCCCTTCGACCGCATCCTCGTGACGGCGGCGGCCGAGGATCCGCCGGGGCCGCTGTTGCAGCAGTTGAAGGTCGGCGGCATCATGGTGCTGCCGGTGGGACAGTCGGACACGGTGCAGAGCCTGATCAAGGTCACCCGGCTGGAGCAGCGCTTCGATTACCACGAACTTATGCCGGTGCGCTTCGTGCCGCTTGTCGAAGGCACCGCGCGGGACTGACCGCTGCGCCAGCGCCATGGCCCCCTGACGCGCGCCCGGACGTGGCGTGCCATGGCCCCCGCCCCCCCCCGCCGCCCCCCGCCGCCTGCACCCGGCCCTCTCGACCCATGGCGCGTCCAGCACCCCGGGAACCGCATGCGCACCGCCTCATCCTCCTCCTCCCACCCCCCAAGTGCCCCCAAGTGCCCCTGTGCCCCCGGCGTCGCGCGCCAGCGCCAGCGCCAGCGGACCGGGACAGAGGCTCTCGCCCGGGACGCCTGCGGCGCAGATCACCGGATGCGCCTCGAACATCAGGCGGAGACAGGCCAGCGGCGCGGCAGACCGGGACACCTCGATGCCCTGGAACCTGCGGGCCAGATGCACCGCGCGGGCGAAATGATCCGCCCCGATCAACATCGCATGCTGGCGCGATACGCGCAGGGTGCGGGCCGTGCCCGCCGCGAAGCAGACCACGCCCGTGTTGTCGGAGGTGAAGCGCGCCCGCATGGTGCCCTCGAAGACACGGCCGCCCCCCACACGGCGTCCGCATCAGCGCCGGTCTGCGCACCCGGCCCGGCCCCCTTCCGAAACCGGGCATTCCGGTGTAAACTCCCGAAAAAATGTGGCCGCAGCGTTTTGGTTGGCCCGGTATTTGAGGAAGGTTCGAGCGCCATGCGCCTGATCACATCATTGTTTCGCGCTCGCTCGCTGATGCTGGTCGCCCCGCTGGCGCTCGCCGCCTGCGTCGGCAATCCGGCCGATCTCGACTTCGATTTCCGGCCTAATGCGCCGCGCAACAACGTGACCGTGGCGGACCGGCCCGATCCCGACAGCCGCGGGCTGATCTCCTATGACAGCTACCAGGTCGCGGTGGCGCGGCGCGGCGATACGGTCGCGGATGTGGCAACGCGGATCGGCCTCGGCGCGGATGAACTTGCCGCCTTCAACGGCCGTTCCACGGAGGAAAGCCTGCGCGACGGTGAGGTGCTGGCCCTGCCCCGCCGTGTCACCGGCGGTGCCCCGGGCGCGGGCAACGACATCGCCGCCCTCGCGCGTGGCGCGATCGACGAAGCCGATGCGGCGTCGGGCGGCGGCGTCGCGTCCGCCAGCCCGCAACTGCCCGGCGGGCAGGAACCGGTGCGCCACCGCGTCGCGCGGGGAGAGACGGCCTATTCCGTCGCGCGGCTCTACGGCGTGTCGGTGCGCAGCCTTGCGGAATGGAACGGCCTCGGCACCGATCTTGCGGTGCGCGAAGGGCAATTCCTGCTGATCCCCATCGTGATCGAAACCGTCGCCGCCGCGGGCGAAACCAGCCGCCCCGGCAATACCGTGGCCCCCCTGCCGCCATCCGCCGCCAATCCCCTGCCCGAGGGGATCGCGGCCACTGCTCTGCCGTCGCTGGAGGGCACCGGCAACGGGGCGACGCCCGCCCCGGCCCCCGCCCCGGCCCCCGCCCCGGCCCCCGCTCCCGCCACCTCTCCGGCCCCCGAGACCAGCACCGCGCGCCTGATCCGGCCCGTCGACGGGGCGATCGTGCGGGGCTACGGCTCGGGCAACGAGGGCATCGATATCGGCGCGGCCACCGGCACGCCGGTGCGCGCGGCCGCCGACGGCACCGTCGCCGCCATTACGCAAGACACCGACCAGGTGCCGATCCTTGTGGTGCGCCACCCGGACGGCTTGCTGACGGTCTACGCCAATATCCAGAACATCACCGTGACGCGCGGCGCGTCGGTCAGCCGGGGCCAGACCTTGGCCGAGGTCGGCAGCGGCAGCCCGTCCTTCCTGCATTTCGAGGTGCGGCGCGGGTTCGAGGCAGTCGATCCCGCCGATTACCTGCCCTGATCGCGGCGGGGCGCCCGGCAGAGGGGGCGCTGCCCCCGCCTTCGGCTCCCCCGGAGTTTTTCAGCCAGGATGAAGGGGCGCCTCCGGCCTTTCGCGTTCGGCCTTTTCCCGCGCATTTCCGGCTCCGGCAGGCGGTCTTTTGCATGTCGCGCGGTTTTGCGGCAGGATACGATGCGTTTACGTGACGCAACATGCGACGGAGGCTGCCCATGTGGGATCGCATCCTGGACCGAATGCTGCGGGATTTCGTGCGGAGCGGGTCGCTGACCGTGACCCTCGCCGATGGAACCCGGCGCAGCTATGGCGCGGCGTCCGGCCCGGCGGTCGCGGTCACCTTCCACGACCCCGACCTGCCCCGGCGTCTTGTGCTCCACCCCGACCTGGCCCTGGGCGAGGGCTATATGGACGCGCGCCTGACCATCGCGGGCGATGACCTGGAGGGGCTGATGGCGCTTGTCGCGCGCAATGCCGCGCGCGGGGACAAGGTCTGGTGGCGCGCGCTGCAGGCGCGCCTGCAAGCCGCCCGCCGCCGGTTCGACCAATGGAATCCCGCGCACCGGGCGCGCGCCAACGTGGCCCATCACTACGACCTGTCCTCGGGGCTCTACGACCTGTTTCTCGACGCCGACCGGCACTATTCCTGCGCCTATTTCGCCGATCCCGGCATGGACCTCGAAGCCGCGCAGCAGGCCAAGGTCCGGCATATAGCCGCCAAGCTGCTGCTGGAGCCGGGACAGGAGGTGCTGGAAATCGGCTGCGGCTGGGGCGGCCTGGCGCTGGCGCTGGCGCGCGACCACGGCGCGCGGGTGCTTGGCGTCACCCTCAGCAAGGAACAGCACAGCTACGCCACCCGCCGCGCCGCCGATGCGGGCCTCGCCGACCGGGTGCGCTTCAAGCTGATGGATTACCGCGATGTCACCGAACGGTTCGACCGCATCGTGTCGGTCGGCATGTTCGAACATGTCGGCACGCCGCATTACCGCGCGTATTTCCGCACCGTCCGCGACCGCCTGACGGACGATGGCGTGGCCCTGATCCATTCCATCGCGCGGGTCAGCCCGCCCGGCCATACCAGCCCCTGGATCCGCAAATACATCTTCCCCGGCGGCTATTGCCCCTCGATCTCCGAAATGTCGGCGGCGGTCGAACATGAAGACCTCTACCCCACCGACGTGGAGATCTGGCGGCTGCACTACGCCGAGACCCTGCGCCACTGGCATGACCGCTTCACCACGCGCCTCCCCGAGGCCGAGGCGCTCTACGATGCCCGCTTCTGCCGCATGTGGCGCTATTACCTGAAGGCTTCGGAAACCACCTTCCGCCACAACCGGCAATGCGTGGTGCAGATGCAACTGGCGCGCCGACAGGACGCCGTGCCGCTGACCCGCGACTACCTCTATCCGGCGCACAGGGACAGCCGCCGCCACGCGGCGGAATAGGCGCGCGTATGGGCGCGGCCCGCAGCACGTCGCGCAAAAGTGGGCACCGGTCTTGCGCCTCCCGGACGTGCGCAATCAAAAGGTCAGGGCACGTCGCGGGACTGCGAACGAACGCGGCAGGCTCTAATCCAGGTAGCTGTCCGCCCGTTGCCCGGCGCGGTCCAGGTGGATCGGCAGGACACGCCCGTAAAGCTGCCGCGTGCGCTCCGGGCTGCCCACCATGTCGGGCTGTTCCACATAGGACAGGATCGCGACATATCGGGGGCGATCTCCCGTCAGGGGCGTCACGCGGTGCAGCGAATACCGGCCGCGGAACAATTGCACGTCGCCCGGCTCCAGTTGCAGCACCCTGACCCTGTCCGATGTCCCGTCGAGCACCCGCGCGACCTCGGCGAAATTCTCGTCATCCGCCCGGATGGCCGGGGAATATTCGAAATCCCCCCCGGCCTCGGCGTTCTGGATGGCCAGCGTCACGGTGAAATTGTTGGTGTCGAAATGCCACGGAAACCCGTTGCCCTCCGAGGCCACGTTCACGATCACGTCGGCCAGCGGATCGGCGTAGCGGTGGAAATGTTCCTCCTCGAAACAGTCCTGAAGGAAGCGGTCGAAGCCATCGAAGTCATGCACCCCGCGCAGGGGGCCATCCTTGGCGAAATTGTCCGCCGGGACGAAAGCGTTGGAGCGGTCGAAGAACCGTCGGCGGGGATCGTCGATCGGCAGGGACGGGTCGTCCTGCGTGAAATAGGCGTTCGTCCGGCTGAAGGACCGGTGGCCCTTGTCGGCCACGCGGTCGGCCTCTTGCGCAAGGGCCGCAACGCCCGCGTCGGTCAGGAACCCCTTCAGAACAGCACAGCCGTCCCGCGCCAGATCCCCGCGAACCCGGGCCAGCACGGCAGATCGGGCCGGGCCGTCCTGATGGATCGGATACCGGACCAGGTCGATATGCGTCACCCCGTGTGCCGGCATCTGCGCCTCCCCTTTGGTGTCGGTGTCAGTAGAGAACCCCGCCCCCGGCGCGTCTGGCGGATCTGCGACATCGCGCATGGCGAAAACCGTCCTCTGCCCGCAAGACCGGCGCATGCGGGCACATTCCGCCGCCAATCCACCCCCGCGCCCCTTCGGCCCTTGCACCCCGGCGCACCCCGACTATAACGCCGACAGTTTGCCTGCCGCCTGGCGGGACAGCAGTTTCACCGCCGTTTGCCACGGCGGGGCCGCGTCTTGGGGGACACCATGCCGAAAAGAACCGATATCCAGTCCATCATGATCATCGGCGCGGGCCCCATCGTCATCGGCCAGGCCTGCGAATTCGACTATTCCGGCGCGCAGGCCTGCAAGGCGCTGCGCGAGGAAGGCTACCGGGTCATCCTCGTCAACTCCAACCCGGCCACCATCATGACCGATCCGGAGCTTGCCGACGCCACCTATATCGAGCCGATCACCCCCGAGGTCGTGGCCCGGATCATCGAGAAGGAACGCCCCGACGCGCTGTTGCCCACCATGGGCGGCCAGACCGGGCTGAACACCTCGCTGGCGCTCGAGGAAATGGGCGTGCTGGCGAAATTCGGGGTCGAGATGATCGGCGCCAAGCGCCCCGCCATCGAAATGGCCGAGGATCGCAAGCTGTTCCGCGAGGCGATGGACCGCATCGGGCTGGAAAACCCCAAGGCCACCATCATCGCCGCGCCGAAACTGGCCAATGGCAAGTACGATATCAAGGCGGGCCTCGCCGAGGCGATCGACGCCATCGAATATGTCGGCCTGCCCGCCATCATCCGCCCCGCCTTCACCCTGGGCGGCACCGGCGGCG
>CAZTUG010000060.1:0-20843 GCA_964615955.1 uncultured Roseicyclus sp. | reverse complement strand
GCCGCTTCCCCTCCACCGGGGCGATCTTGGACACGGCCATCTCAGTCAGCTTCTTCTTCATCGCAGGCTCCGGGGTAACGACGGGGTAACGGATCAGCGGGCTATTCGGCTTTACGGGCCGATACCACCGGAGCCGACTATAGCGTCCAAGTGCCTGCAAAGAAAGGGGTTTAAGCTATGCGCGGAGCCCTGCGGATACCCCGGGAAACTGGCGGCCCGCTTCTTGGTAAGGGTGAGGTCGAGAGTTCAATCCTCTCTCACAGCACCATGTCCCACAAAACCGCATATCGCATCGTTCGTGCCACGCCCGGGCTCGACTTACGGGCATCGGCACGGCCGATACCCTGAGGTCGAGAGTTCAATCCTCTCTCACAGCACCATGTCCCCTTTCGCTGCATTTCCGCGCCCCGGCTGCCCCGGTCTGCCCCGGTCTGCCCCGGTCGGAATTACGGTTGACCCGTCTCGGAGTCTATTAGTATGTATACTTATGATTTGGGCGGGGAGGCCGACATGCCTGACAGAATCCTCATCGCCGGGGGCGGGATCGGCGGGCTGGCGGCGGCGGCGGCGCTGGCGGGGAAGAGCATCGCCTCGGTCGTGCTGGAGCAGGCCGCGCGCATGGGCGAGATCGGGGCGGGCATCCAGATCGGGCCGAACGGCTTCCATTGCTTCGACGCGCTGGGGATCGGGGCGCAGATGCGCGACACGGCGGTGTTCATCGACGCGCTGCGCCTGATGGATGCGCAGACGGCGGCGGAAATCACCCGCATCCCGCTGGACGCGCCGTTCCGG
Source organism: uncultured Roseicyclus sp. (assembly GCA_964615955.1). Taxonomy (GTDB): domain Bacteria; phylum Pseudomonadota; class Alphaproteobacteria; order Rhodobacterales; family Rhodobacteraceae; genus Gymnodinialimonas. The sequence goes on along the minus strand of CAZTUG010000060.1, from coordinate 20,051 downwards.
GCGCACTTCGGCAACCCCTACGCGGTCGTGCATCGCGCCGAACTGCACCAGGTGCTGCTGCAACGCTGCATCGACAGCGGGCTTGTCGACCTGCGCACCAGCCAATCCGCCACCGGCTATGCGCAGGACGGCCACCGCGCCACCCTGCATCTTCGCGACGGCACCCATGTGTCGGGCCGCGCCCTGATCGGGGCCGAGGGCCTGCGATCCCCGATCCGGGCGCAGATGCTGGCCGATGGAGAGCCGCGCGTGTCGGGCCATGCCACCTACCGGTCGGTCATTCCGCGCGACGCCATGCCCGAAGACCTGCGCATGAACGCAGCGACGCTGTGGGCCGGGCCGAAATGCCATATCGTGCACTATCCCCTGAAGGGCGGCACGGTGTTCAACCTTGTCGTCACCTACCACCGCGACGCGCTGGCGGCGGTCTCGGGCAAACCCGTCAGCCATGCCGAGGTGGCGGAGGGGTTCGAGCACGTCCACCCAAGCGCCCGCGCGGTGATCGAACATGGCCGCGACTGGAAGCAATGGGTGCTGTGCGACCGCGAGCCGGTTTCGCGCTGGACAGACGGGCGCGTGGCGCTTCTGGGCGATGCGGCGCATCCGATGCTGCAATATTTCGCCCAAGGGGCCTGCATGGCGATGGAGGATGGCGTGGCGCTGGCGGTGGCCTTCGACGCCCACCCCGACACGGAAACCGCGCTGGCCGCCTATCAATCCATGCGCTTGACGCGGACCGCGCGGGTGCAGATGAATTCACGTCTGATCGGGGATTACATCTACCACCCCGACGACGCCCGCGCCGCCGTCCGCAACGAGATCATGCAAGCCATGAGCCCGCAGGACTGGTACGATCAACTGACCTGGATCTACCGATCCAACGGCCTGCCGCCCGACAGCGGTGGCCTGAACATGGAAGACATGGCATGAGTTTCGCGTTCCCCCCTGCCCCGCCACCGTCGGTTTCCATCGCCGGACTGACGGCCCATTTCCCGGTGCGCCGCATCTTCTGCGTCGGGCGCAACTACGCCGAACATGCCCGCGAGATGGGCCATGACGACCGGGAGCCACCGTTCTTCTTTTCCAAACCCTCGGACGCGCTGGTGGAACATGGCGCGACCATCCCCTACCCGCCTGCCACGGCGGACCTGCATTACGAGGCGGAACTGGTGGTGGCGCTGGACAAGGGCGGGCGCGATATCGCGGCGGCGGACGCGCTGGCCTGCATCTATGGCTATGCCTGCGGCAACGACCTGACGCGGCGCGACGTGCAGGGCGCGGCCAAGAAGATGGGCCGCCCGTGGGACATGGGCAAGGGGTTCGACCGCTCGGCCGTGGTGGGGCCGATCCACCGGGTCGCGGATGTGGGCCATATCGACCGCGGCGCCATCGGGCTTTCGGTCAATGGCGCGGTGAAACAGTCGGGCGATATCGCCGACATGATCTGGTCCACGCCCGAGATCATCGCCTGCCTCTCGGGCCTTGTGGCACTGGCACCCGGCGACCTGATCCTGACGGGCACACCGGCGGGGGTGGGTGCCTTGTCGGTGGGCGATACCTGCGTGGTGTCGATCGCGGGGCTGCCGGATCTTGCCACCACCATCGGTCCGTCGGCATGAGCGGCGAGACCCACGAGAGCGTCGCCCACGGCATGGAGCCCGAGGATACGCCGGAATTGCGTTCGCTTTATCAAGGGTTTGCGGCGCAATCTCTGATCCCGCTCTGGACGCAACTGGGCGACCTGATGCCGATGATGCCTGCGCCAAAGGCGGTGCCCCATGTGTGGCGCTGGGCCGATCTGCTGCCGCTGGCCGAGGCGGCGGGCGCACTGGTGCCGGTGGGGCGCGGCGGCGAGCGGCGGGCGATCGGGCTGGCCAATCCCGGCCTTGCGCCGCATGCCTATATCTCGCCGACGCTGTGGTGCGCGATCCAGTACCTGATCCCGCGCGAGACGGCCCCGGAACATCGCCACGCGCAGAACGCCTTCCGCTTCGTGGTGGAGGGTGAAGGCGTGTGGACCGTGGTGGATGGCGACCCGGTGCGGATGTCGCGCGGCGACCTGCTGCTGACGCCCGGCTGGCGCTTCCACGGCCACCACAACGACCGCGACGCGCCGATGGCGTGGATCGACGGGCTGGATATTCCCTTTTCACAACAGATGGATGTGGGGTTCTTCGAGTTCGGGTCCGAGCGGGTGACGGATTACGCGACGCCCGATTTCTCGCGCGGGGAACGGCTCTGGGCGCATCCCGGACTGCGCCCGCTGTCGGGGTTGCAGGACACGGTCGCCAGCCCCTTGGCGGCCTTTCGGTGGGAACATACCGACCGCGCCCTGACCGAGCAATTGCTGCTGGAGGATGAAGGCCAGCCCGCCACGGTGGAGCAGGGCCACGCCGCGATCCGCTACGTCAACCCCACCACCGGCGGCGACGTGATGCCGACGATCCGCTGCGAATTCCACCGCCTGCGCGAAGGCTGCAAGACACCGACCCGGCGCGAGGTCGGATCGACCGTGTTCCAGGCCTTCGACGGGCGCGGCGCGGTGGTGATCGACGGGGTGCGCCACGCGCTGGAGACGGGCGATCTGTTCACCATCCCGTCCTGGGTGCCGTGGTCGCTGGAGGCGGAAACGCGCTTCGACCTGTTCCGCTTCTCGGACGCGCCGATCATGGAGCGACTGGCCTTCATGCGCACCCATGTCGAGCGCGGCTGAACGGGCCGCCCTGATCGCACGGCAGGGCGCGGGCGCACGGTGGGACGCGGCGGAGGCGCCTGTGGACAGCTTGCTGTTGGCGCGCAGAGGAACGGCCTATTTTGCACGACTTCTGAATGGGTTGCGGGACGAAGCTCTTGTGGATTGTTCCAGCCTGCCGGGCCGAACCCGCGCCCATGTCATCGCCCATGTCGGCTACCACGCGCGCGGCCTCGCACGGCTGGTGGCGGCAGCCCGGACAGGGGCAGAGGGGCCTGTGGACAAGGCCGATATCGCCCTTGCCGCAAGCCTGCCCGCCCGCGCCCTGCGCGGATTGTTCGCCCATGCGGCCCTGCATCTGGACGTTGAATGGCGCGACCTGCCCGGCCCCGCCTGGGACGCGCCAATGCAAGGACGGGCCGGGCTGACGATGCGCGAGACGCCGATGATCCGCGCGCGGGTGATCTGGCAAGCGGCGCTGGATCTGGACGCGGGCGGTCGGGCGCGGGATATCCCGGAGGCGGCAGGCCTGCGCTGAGGGGATCAGGCGGGCAGTGTCAGGCGGGCGGTGTCAGGCGGGCCAGCAATCCGGCCGGGTCCTTGTAGGTGCCGGGTGTCATGAAATCGACGATATCGGCTTGGTGATCGGGCAGAGGCATGCCCAGAAACCGGGCCAGTTCCGCAAGAAAAACAGCCGGATGGGCCGCCGCCTTCTCGTAAGAGACCATCAGGCAGGGCGCGCCGATCCGCTCGATCATCACCGCGTTGCGGACCTGCGCGCGCAGGCGCCCTGCGATGAACGGTGCCACCTCCCCCTCCGCCAGCCGGGATCGGATCGCGGTCGGCACCGGATCGCGGTAGACGCAGACAAGACGCGGCGCGCGCAGGTCACAGACCAGCCGTTCCAGATAGCGCTGCGCGAAGGGGAATTTCCACCCCCAGACATCATGGGCCGCATTGCGCGCCTTGATCGTTTCGCGCGCGTCCCGCACGAACTTCGCGACCGGCCCGCCATGGAGGTCCATGTTGAAGGCCGGATCCTCGATATTGCGCGCGATGGCATCCCCCATCGGCACGCCAAGGCCCAGGATGGCGCCCGCCACCATGCTGGTGCCACCGCGCGCCGTGCCGAAACACACCACGGTGCGCGGCCCGGACGGTGCCACCTCGCCCGCGAAAATCGGCAAGGATGTCAGGTATTTGGCGTCGGGTTTGGGCATGGCGGACTTTGGTGATACGCATGGGGTTGCGACCGCAACGGACGAAAGCGCGCGGGCGGACTCGGCTTGGGGCACGGTAAGGTTTGGCATCGCCGGGTCAATACAAGGTTAACCGGCCAGGCACTGCCCTGTTTCCACGATATCCGGCCCGAAGACCCGCTGGACATGCCGCAGACTCTCGGCGCCTTGCGGCACGGCCAGTGCCGGATAGACCGCGACGCCCTGCGCCACCGAGCGTTCCACCCGGGTCGGCAAGAGACGGGGCGATCCCGCGATCAACCGCCCCCCGGCATCCCGTCCGAGATCGAGGTAGAGGATCGCGCCCGTGCGCTGCTCCAATCGCCATTGGGACGAGATCAGGTTGCCCAAGGACCACGCTACCGGCACCTGCCTGCCGTCCTGCGCGACAAGAACGTCCAGGGGTTGCGGGACATGGGGATGCGCACCGACGACCGCAATGGCCCCGGCATCGGCCGCGGCCTGCGCCAACTGCCGCTGACGCGCGCTCGGCGTGGCGGAATACTCGGTTCCCCAATGGGGCAGAAGGATGACGCCGCCAATGTCGGGCCGCGCGGCGAGGCTTTGGATAAGTGTGGGGATGGATGGAGCATTTCCATAACATCCAAGGGCCTGACTGGCGGGATCAGCCAGTCCGTTTGTTGAGTAGGTGCAAGCAAGAAATGCGATCCGGTGACCGCTGACAGGCCGAACAATGTGCCACGGCCCCGCCGCGCCACGCGGCACGGTGCCGGTGGTGTTTAGCCCGGCCCCTGCCAAGGCGGCAAGGGTCCGGTCGACACCCACAGGCCCGCGATCGAGCGCGTGATTATTGGCGGTCTGCACGACATCCACCCCCGCCCCCCGCAACACGCCTGCAATGGAGGGGTGATAGTTGAACCGCGGGAAGCCGGAATAGATGCGCGTGTCGAACAGGGTGCCTGGATCGGCCTCCTCCCGGTTGGTCGGGCCGATATCCTGCGCGGCGGGGCCTTCAAGGTTGACGATCGTCACGGTTGCAGCGGAGAGCGCCGACGTGATGGGTGCGAAGGCGGGCGCGAACCCGTCGGGGCGCCCGGCGGCGTCGGACTGGATCACCTGGTGCAGCAGGACATCGCCCGCAAAGGCAAGATCGGCCCGACCGCAGCCGGGCGAGCCAACGGCGGAAACGGGGGGTGAAACAGGGGTGCAAGCCACCGCAAGGCCCACGACACACACGCGGGACACAGCGCGAACAACGCGTTCAAACCCCTTGAAATCGAATGATACTCCCATCGGCTGCCCTGTGGATAATTCCTGCCCGCCGGGACCCGATCCATGACCCGCCTGTCAATGCCCGTTGCTCGGACCCCTGAGCCAGTCCGCCGCAAGGCGCAGGTCGTCGCAACCGGCGAAACGCGCCGCGCGCTCCAGCTCGGCCCGCAGACGCGCCCGGCGTCCGGCGCCCATCCGCACGCCGGGTTCGGCCCAGAAGGCGCGCACCGCCAGCACCGCACCGTCGCGCGCCATGTCGATTCGCCCGATCATATCGGCCCCTTCCAGAACCGGGAACACGTAATAGCCATAGCGGCGCTGGGGCGCGGGCACGAAGATTTCGATCCGGTAGTGGAAGCCGAACAGGCGCTCGGCCCGGGTGCGGTCACGCAGCGCCGGATCGAAGGGCGACACGATGCGCACACGCTGCGACGGATCGGGCAGATCATCCAGCGAGTCCAGATCGTCGGGCCACATCACGGCGCGGCGCGGGCGGCCGTCAACACCCGCCACGTCGACCTCCACCACGCGGCCATGGGCAAGGGCCTGCGCGACCCAACCTCTCGCGTCGGCGGGCGTGACCAACGCGAAGAACGCGGCCAACTCGCCGCTGGTGGCAAAGCCCAACCGGTCCAGCGCCGCCGAACAGGCCCAATCCACGATCTGCGCATCCTCGACCCGCGCATTCAGCGCCTCGGGCGGCACGACACGCTCGGTCAGGTCATAGAACTTGCGGAAGCCGACGCGCTTGGTGATCGCCAGATCGCCCGACCGCCAGAGGTATTCCAGCGCCACCTTGGAGGGCTTCCAGTCCCACCAACCCGTTGATTTTTCGGCACCTTCCTCGGCCATGTCGGAGGTGCAGCACATGCCGTTATCGGACACATGGCGCAGCACGCCGTCGACCTCTGCGTGAAATCGGTCGCCATGCCAATCCTTCCAGCGCCCATGCAGCCGGGCGCGGTCGCGTTCGAACCGCATCCGCCACATGGGAAAGAACGCCATCGGGATCACCGAGGCGTCGTGGGTCCAGTGCTCGAACGTGGCGCGGGCCCGGTCGTTGATCCAGCGCAGGCCTTCCGGGCGGTAGCTTTGCCGCCGCGACCACAGGATCAGGTCGTGGGCGCGGGCGAAGGTATTGACACTGTCCACCTGCACGAAGCCAAGGCGGTCCACCAGATCGCCCAGCGCCTGCCCCTTCGCGCCGCCGGAGGGGGCCTCCAACAGGGCGTGACGGTCCAGAAACAGCCGCCGCGCGGCGCGGTTGTCGAGGGTGGGGATCACCGGGCTAGTCCCCTGCCCTCAAACGGTATTCAGGCGGCATCCAGCCATTCCCACGGCACCGCGAATTCCCCCAGGGTCCGTGCCACCCCGTCCGGGTCGGCGCTGGCGTTGCGGGCCACATGGGCGACCAGCCCGCGCTTCTTGTCTTCGGTCACCGACACGACGCGCGCATCATGGCCCGCCTCCTTCAGGGCCGCGTTGTAGACGCGGGTGATCGCTTTACGGCGCAGGTCGGGCTTGAACACCTTTCCCACCGCCGTCTTCGGCAATTCCGGCAGGATTTCCAGATACTTGGGATGGGCAGCGCGTTCGTTGACATGCTCGGCGGCGTAGGCCATCAACTCGGCCTCGGTCACCTGCGCGTCGGCCACCAGTTCGACATAGACGCAAGGCAATTCGCCCGCGAAGGCGTCGGGCTGACCGATGGCACCGGCGAAGGCCACGGCCGGATGGCCGGCCAGCGCCTCCTCGATCTCGGCGGGGTCGATGTTGTGGCCGCCGCGGATGATGATATCCTTGGCGCGGCCCGCGATCCACAGGTAGCCATCTTCATCCACGCGCCCCAGATCGCCGGTGCGCAGGAATTGCGCGTTCGATTTCGGGCCGGGGTAGAACAGGTTGGCGTTCTTGGCCGCCTCGGTATAGGTCTGACCCATGTGGATGCCGGGCGAGGAGATGCAGATCTCGCCCACCTCGCCCATCGGCACCTCCTCGTGGGTGTCGATGGAGATGATCCTGACCTGCGTATAGGGCAGCGGCAGGCCGACCGAGCCGATCTTCTTCTCGCCATCGGGCGGGTTGGCGGACACGCCGCAGGTTGCCTCGGTCAGGCCATAGGCCTCGCAGATCTTGATGCCGGCCGCCTTCTCGAACCGTTTGTACAGCTCCACCGGCAAGGGGGCAGAGCCGCTGAACGCCATCTTCAGCGCCGAGATATCGGCATCGACGGGACGCTGCATCAGCGCGGAAAAGGCCGTGGGAACGCCGATCACGAAGGTGACCTTGTAGCGTTCGCACAGCTTCCAGAAATTGTCGAACACCCCCTCGCCCCGATAGCCCTGCGGCGTCGGGAACACGACATGCGCGCCGGACGACAGGGCACCGCCCACGATGATCGTCGCCGCGAAGACATGGAACATCGGCAGCGGGCACATGGCGACCGAGTCCGGCTTGAGCAGCACCTCGTTCACCACCCAGGCATTGTAGATGATGCCGGAAAACAGGTGTTGCGCCACCTTGGGCAGGCCGGTGGTGCCGCCGGTGTGGAAATACGCCGCGACGCGGTCCTGGGTGCTGTCGGCGAATTGCAGGGTCTTGGGCTGTGCTGCGACCGCCGCGTTGAAATTCTGTACGCGGGCGTTGTGCTTGACCGGGTTCTTGGGGCGGATCAGCGGCACGATCAGCCGTTTCACCCCGGTCAGGTAGCGGTGCAGATCGACTTCCAGCACATGTTTCACGTTCGGGGCCAGCTTCACCGCCTCGGCGGCCTTCTGCGGCACGTCGGTCTTGGGAAAGGCGCGCAGGGTGACCAGCACCTTGGCCCCGGTTTCGCGCAGGATCCCGGCGATCTGTTCGGGTTCCAGCAGCGGGTTGATCGGGTTGACGATGCCCGCAGTCTGCCCGGCCAGGTAGGTCACCACGGTTTCGGTGGCATTGGGCAGCAGGTAGGCCACGACATCGCCTTCACCGATCCCCAGCGACCGGAACAGGTTCGCGGCCTGCGTGACCTGATCGCGCAACTCGGCCCAGGTCAGGGTTTCCTTCGGATCGGTCGGCCCGGAGGTAAGCTGATAGCTCATGGCGGGACGATTGCGGTGGGCTTCGGCGGTACGTGTCAGCATGCCGTAGGTCGTGACCGGCAGATCGCGGTCTTCCCACGGGATTGAAGTCTCGATTGCGTCGCGATCTGCGGCGGTGGCGTAAGTCATCCCGATCTCCTCCCCTCGGGCACCGTGTGTCGGCGCCTCCCTGGAAGACAACATCGGGGAAAGCCGTTCCGCACGCAAGAATTACGCGGCGTAGCGACGACACAGGACCGGGAGGGCGACGCGCTGCCCTGCCGCTGCCGTGCGCGCGGCTTATTCGGCCGCCATTCCGGCGGTGAACTGCAGGCGCGCCAGACGGGCGTAGAGCCCGCCTTCGGCCACCAGTGCGTCGTGGGTGCCTTCCGCGACGATGCGCCCGCCCTCGAACACGAGGATCCGGTCGGCCTGTTTCACCGTCGCAAGGCGGTGCGCGACGATCAGGGTCGTGCGGGTTTTCGACAATTCGGCCACCGCGTCCTGCACGGCGCGTTCGCTTTCCGCATCGAGCGCGCTGGTCGCCTCGTCCAGCAGCAGGATCGGCGCATCGCGCAGAATGGCGCGGGCAATGGCGATGCGCTGTTTCTGGCCGCCCGACAGCATCAGGCCGCGTTCGCCCACGTAGCTGTCATAGCCCTGCGGCAGGGCGATCAGGAAATCATGCGCGGCGGCGGCGCGGGCGGCGGCCTCCACTTCGGCGTCCGAGGCGTCGGGGCGGCCGAAGCGAATGTTTTCGCGCGCGGAAGCCGCGAAGATCACCGGGTCTTGCGGCACCAGCGCCATGGCCGAACGGAATGTCGTGCGCGCCATGTCGGGCAGCGCCACGCCGTCGATGCGGATGGTGCCCGTGGTTGGATCGTAAAATCGCTGCAGCAGTTGGAAGACAGTCGATTTCCCGGCCCCGGACGGTCCCACGAGGGCGACCGTTTCGCCGGGCCGGACGGTGAAGGACACACCATCAAGCGCTGCGGTCTCGGGCCGCGTGGGGTAATTGAAATGCACATCCTCGAAGGCAATGGCGCCGCGCCCGCCTTCGGGCAGCGCGACGCCTGCAACCGGATCGGACACGCTGTCCACGGTTCCGAGCAGTTCCACCAACCGCTCCGTCGCGCCGGAGGCACGCTGGATCTCGCCCCAGATCTCGGACAAGGCCCCGACCGATCCTGCCACCATGATCGCATAGATCAGGAACTGGATCAGAGCGCCGATAGACATCGCTTCGGCCCGGACATCGCGCGCGCCGACCCAGAGCACACCGACAATGCCCGAGAACACCAGCGCGATCACGATCACCGTCATCACGGCGCGGGTGGCGATGCGCGCCTTGGCGGACCCGAAGGACAGTTCCGTCACATCGGCGAAGCGCAGGGCCGATGCCGCTTCGTGGGTGAAGGCCTGAACGGTCTGCGCCGACGACAGCGCTTCGGACGCATTGCCGGAGGATTCGGCGATCCAGTCCTGGTTCTGGCGCGACAGCACCCGCAGGCGGCGGCCCAGCACCACGATCGGCACGATCACCAGCGGCACGATCAGCAGCACCGCACCCGTCAGCTTGGGCGAAGTCCAGAGCATGAGGCCGATGCCGCCGACGAGGATCAGGGAATTGCGCAGCGCAATTGAGACACTTGAGGAAATGACGCTGAGCAGCAGCGTGGTGTCGGTGGTGATCCGGCTGAGCACCTCGCCCGTCATGATGCGTTCGTAAAAGGCGGGCGACATGCCGATCATGCGGTCGAAGACGGCCTTGCGTATATCGGCCACCACCCGTTCGCCGAGGCGCGTCACGAGGTAGTAGCGCAGGCCGGTGCCCAGCGCGAGAAGCCCGGCAATGGCCAGCGCGGCAAGAAAATACTGATCAAGCAGTTCGACGCTTTCGGTTTCGAAGCCGTCGACGACGCGACGCACCGCAAGGGGCAACGCCAGCGAGACCATCGCCGTCAGGACCAGCGCCGCGCCTGCTGCCGCCAGCATCGCGCGGTAGGGAAACAGGAAGGGAATCAACCCCTTGAGGCTTCCGATCCGTCTGGACCCGGCCCGTTCTTCCGTCGCCCCGGCAATGGGCGCGGGTGCGGGCAAGGGTGCGGGTGGCGGCGTGGCGGTGTCGGAGGAAGGTGCGGTCATGTCTGCGCGGTCATTGGTGGGGTGCATCGTCGATAGCGAAGCAGCCGTTGCCCCGCAAGCCCCGCACCCCGCGCCGTGGGGTCGCGGGCCGGTCGGCGAGACTTCGCGCACTTGCGGCGCAACGGGCGAATTGATGCCACCTTATCGGGCCAGTGGGGTTCCTTGGACGGAAACGATGCCGTAGATTGGCAAAAAAGACCCGAAGCAGTCACAGGCACAGCATGAATGATCTCGACACGCGCGCGCGTCCTGTGGCCCATGGCATCCTCACGGCCGTTCTGGCCGTGATCGCGCTGTCTGGTGCGGTCTCGTCCGCAGCCGCCTTGCCCCCGGATCCGATGCGCCCGCTCGAGGCTGAGACCTGCGACGCCGCACAGGCCCGCCTTGCCGAGGCGCGTTCGGGCTCGCCGCTGGTCTCCGCCCAGACCAATGCGGAGATCTTGCTGGAAGCCGAGGCGCAGGTGGAGCGCCTGTGTGCATCCCCGGCGCCCGACCCCGCCCCGTTCCCCGCGCAGGATGACGCGCACCCCTTGCACCCCTCGCAACCCTTGCAACGGCCCAAGTGGCCCGACCCCGATCGCCGGGCAGGCTAGCCGTTCGCCTGCCTGCCCCGGCCCAGCCGCGTTGACCACGATTTTCGCGAAGAATGGCCCGAATTCATCCCCGATCCCGCCACATCACAGCCATGAACGACCTTCAGGAATGCCGCCATGTGTATGATATGCTCCACCTTCAATCCCTTCCTTGAAGCTTGCGACTATGACGGGCTGAATGCGCCGTTGGGCGATGCACAAGGCGACGGGCCGCAATTCGCACTCGGCAACACCCTGGTCGAGGTGACCGACGCCGCGGCCAGCACCGCCACGACCTATGCCATGGCGGTCAACGACTTCTTCATGGGCAACCTGTCCAGCAACAGCGATCGCGACTGGGTCGCGGTGGACCTGGTTGCGGGCCAGCAATATACGTTCGCCGTTGCGGGCACCGGCGCGCTGTTCGACAGCAACGACGACCCGTTCCTGACCCTGCGCGACGCGTCGGGCGGCCTGATCGACACCGACGACGACGGCGGACCGGGGCGCTATTCGTCATTGACATTCACCGCCACGGTCAGCGGCACCTATTACCTCGATGTGTCCAGCTACAACGCATCGGATTCCGGCGCCTACGGATTGTCGGTGGTCGAGGGCAACCGCGCCAGCTTCAACTCCGAAATGGCGGCAGGCACGCTGCTGCGCCCGGATCAGGCCTGGACCGCCGTGGTGGGAGAAGGCGGCGAGACCGTCAGCTGGGCCATCCGCGCGTCCGGCAACACCCCCGATGGCCAGACCTTCGTGCCGCTGAGCGCGGCACAGGTCGCGGCGACACAATCCATCATGGCCTATGTCGACGCGATCTCGGGGCTCAGTTTCTCGCAGGTCAATCCCAGCGGCACATCGAACAGCGCCACCATCCTGTTCGGCGCCTATTCCAACAACGATGGCGCAGGCGCCTATGCCTATTTCCCCGGCAGCACCCCGGGTGGTTCGCGCGGCTTCACCGCGCTGCAGGGCGATGTCTGGCTCAACAACACCTCCGTCAGCCAGAACAACCTGAGCTTCGGCACCTACAGCTATTACACCATCCTGCACGAGATCGGCCACGCCATGGGCCTTGCCCATCCGGGCGATTACAATGCCGGGCTTGGCGTTTCGATCACCTATGCCAACTCTGCGCAATACATGCAGGACACCCACCAATACACAGTGATGAGCTATTTCGACGAAACCAACAGCGGCGTCAGCGGGGGCCTCGGCTATCCCGATACCTTCATGCTGCACGATTACCTTGCGCTGCACACGCTCTATGGCGCGGCGCCGACCTACCACTCCGGCGACACCGTCTATGGCTTCAACGCGACCTATGGTGGCACGGTCTACGATTTCACCGCCAACACGACCCCGCTGATGAGCGTCTATGACGGCGCGGGCATCGATACGATCGACCTGAGCGGATACAACATGGCGCAATACCTGTCCCTGGAAGAGGGCGTGATGTCCGATATCGGGGGATACTTCGGCAACTTTTCCATCGCCTACGGCGCGGTGATCGAGAATGCGATCGGCGGCAACGGCAATGACACGATCGACGGCAACGACGCCGCCAACACCATCCTGGGCGGGTCCGGCAACGACGTGATCCTTGGCGGCGGCGGCAGCGATACGATCGACGGCGGCGATGACGATGACGAGATCTATGGCGGCAGCGAGGGGGATCTTCTGTTCGGCGGCAACGGGGCCGACACCCTCGTCGGGGAAATGGGCAATGACACGATCTACGGCGGCAACGATGCCGACCTGATCCTTGGCGGAAACGGCAATGACAGCCTGTTCGGCGAGCAGGGCAACGACGTTCTGCGGGGCGGGCGCGGCGACGACTTTCTTGACGGCGGCAACCGCAACGATCGCCTCTATGGAGCCGAGGGCGACGACACGTTGCTTGGCGGCAACGGCGACGACCTGCTGCGCGGCGGTGCACAAAACGACCTGATGCTTGGCGGCGACGGCAATGACGTCCTGATCGGCGGCGCCGGTTTCGACACGCTGGATGGCGGGGCCGGCGATGACATCATGGTCGGAGCCTTCAATGCCGATACATTCGTCTTCGCGGACGACCATGGCAACGATATCATCGAGGATTTCGAGGCCGCCAACGATTTCGAGAGGATCGACTTCTCCAACCTGAGCACGCTGAATTCGCTGGCGGACGTGTTGGGCAGCGGCTCCGGCACGGCGGCGGCCACGCAGGTCGGGCTGGACGTGGTGATCGACACGGGATCCGGCACGATCACCTTGCTGAACGTCAACTACGCGGATCTGGACGCCGCCGACTTCGTGTTCTGATCAACTGGAAATGGCCCGACCTGTCTGGCCGATGTCCTGCCGGGGCGGAGTGGAGTGGAGCGGGCGGCGGGAATCGAACCCGCGTCTCTTGCTTGGAAGGCAAGGGTCTTACCATTACACAACGCCCGCTTACCGGAACGTCGCTAATTCATGCCACTTACAGGGTCAAGCAGTTGTGTCGTGGAACCTGCCCCGGCTGGCGCCGTCGGCGTGACACCTACCTTGAACTCGGCGGAGCGCGATGTTGTAGCGCCGCATCGGTTCAGGGAGGCCTTTCCACCGCACGAATGACGGAGGGCCCATCGCCAGATGGATCATGCGCCCCCTGTCACGATGCGCAGGCCAACTCTTGCCGGGCCACCGCTGGCGGCCGCCCTGCGGTTCATGCGTGCGCGACTGCCATGCGCCATCACCCGGGACCCTGCCCCCGGTGCTGTCGATCGGCGATGGACCCGGATGACGTGCAAGTCCTTCTTTCGCGAAACCTCGCTGCCCGAACGTCACACATCGATGTCATCGGGGCCGGTCGCATCTTTGGTGCACGGGGATCGTATCAGGCCGCTGGCATGGTGGGCCAGTGTCGGTTGCATCGCCCCGGGCGCCTGCATCATTGACATGGATCAAGGCGCATATGCGGAACTGCGCATATCTGTTGCGCCATGCAGGATGTACTGACCGCCATTTGCGAACCGACTCGCCGCGCCGCGCTCGCCCTTCTTTGGGACGGGGGCGAGCATTGCGTCTGCGAACTGATGGCACGGCTGGATGCCAGCCAGAGCCGTATGTCGCGGCACATGAAGGTGCTGCGCGAGGCCGGTCTCGTGCTCGACCGGCGCGACGCACAATGGGTGCGCTACCGCCGGAACCCCGACCTTGCGTCGGACATTGCGGCCGTGATCGACGCTGTGCTGACCGCCGAACTCAATCTTGAAAGGAAGGTCGCATGACCACCGAAACACATGATCCCGCCCCGCATCGTGGCGCGCCCGACTGGCTTTGGTATGCGGGCGTCCCCGCCGTCGGCGTGGCCCTCTACCTGCTCTATGGTCAGCTGATCCCGATCTCGGAATGGGTCACGGCGCTGTTTCCCGTCGCGCGCGACAGCCACACCGGCGAAGCCATCGCCTTTTTCGCCTATGACGTGCCCAAGGTCTTGCTGCTGCTGACAGGCATCGTCTTTGTCACCGGCGTCTTGCGCAGTTGGTTCAGCCCCGAAAAGACCCGCGCGATCCTGGCCGGTCGCAACCAGATCTGGGGCTATCCGCTGGCCTCGCTTCTGGGCGTGCTGACGCCGTTCTGCTCGTGCTCCTCGGTGCCGCTGTTCATCGGCTTTGTCTCGGCGGGCATTCCTCTGGGCGTCACCTTCTCCTTCCTGATCGCGGGCCCGATGGTGGGGCCGGTGGGGCTTGGGCTGATCTTCGGGCTGGTCGGCTGGAAGATCGCCACGATCTACCTCGTGTTCGGCTTCACCATCGCCACACTCGCCGGGTTCATCCTGGGGCGCATGGGGCTTGAGCGCCACCTGCAGGACTGGGTGCGCGAACTGAACGCGGGCCCGATCGGTGACCTGCCCGAGGAACGGCTGACGCTGGTGGACCGGCTGAAGACCGGTGCCGAGCAGGTGCGCGAGATCGTCGGCAAGGTCTGGATCTGGGTGCTGGTCGGCATCGGTATCGGTGCCGCGATCCACGGCTACGTGCCCGAGGCGGTGATGCTGCGCATCATGGGCGGCGAGGCGTGGTGGTCGGTTCCG
Source organism: uncultured Roseicyclus sp. (assembly GCA_964615955.1). GTDB lineage: Bacteria > Pseudomonadota > Alphaproteobacteria > Rhodobacterales > Rhodobacteraceae > Gymnodinialimonas. The sequence goes on along the minus strand of CAZTUG010000060.1, from coordinate 5,046 downwards.
GCGGCGGTCGTCGTGGGGGTGCCGATGTACACCAACGCGGCGGGCGTCATCCCCATCGTCGAGGCGCTGCTGGACAAGGGCGCGGCGCTTGGCACGACGCTGGCCTTCATGATGTCGGTCATCGCGCTGAGCCTGCCCGAAATGATCATCCTCAAACAGGTGCTGAAACTGCGCCTGATCGCGATCTTCATCGCAGTGGTCGCGACGGGCATTCTCGCCACCGGCTTCCTGTTCAACTTCCTCCTCTGAAAGGACAATCCCATGAAAACCATCAAGGTCTATGGCCCCGGTTGCGCGCGCTGCGCGACCACCGAAGCAATGGTCAAGGAGGCCGCCGCCAGGCTTGGCGTCGAAGTCGAGGTCGAAAAGGTCACCGACGCGCGCTCCATCGCCATGGCGGGCGTCATGTCCACGCCCGGACTCTCTGTCGACGGCAAGCTCGTCCATGCCGGCGGTCTGCCGGACGCGGGCAAGCTTGACGGCTGGTTGAAGGCATGATCCGGGTCATGCCGACAGCCGCCAGCAAACGCCGTCCGGTGCTTGCCCGAGGTATGGCGCGAGACGTCCGACCATCGTCGCAAGACGTCCGTGCCATCGTCGAGCAAAGCGGGCGGCGCGGGGGTCTCGCGCGGATCGTCAGTCTTGCCAGCCACAACGCCCAGGCCTCCTGTGACGGAATGGAGTGGGAATGATGCTGGAATACCGTGTCACCGCCCGCCGCATCGACAGCCATGGATCGGAGGCCGAGGCAAAATCCGCGCGTCTTGTGCTCGACACCGACATGGCCGGCCGCGACGACGCGTTCAATCCGGCAGAGATGCTGCTGGCGAGCCTCGCGGCCTGCCTGCTGAAGGGGGCCGAGCGGGTGACGCCGATGCTGGGGTTCGATCTGCGCGGCATCGAGGTCAGCTTGCACGGGATCCGGCAGGACAGCCCGCCCAGGATGGTCCGCATCGACTACGAAATCGTGGTGGATACGGAGGAGACCGACCAGCGGCTCGACCTGCTCCACCGGAACCTGCGCAAATACGGCACCATCTCCAACACGCTGGCCGAGGCTACAGACCTGGTCGGCACGATCCGGCGGAAAGACTGACCCATGCCGCATGAGCACGCCCACGACCATACCCCGCCCGCGGACCTTGGCCCGGCCTTTCGCTGGGCGGTTGGTCTCAACACCGCCTATGTGATAGTCGAGGCGGCAGCGGGGTTTCTGACCGGTTCGCTGGCACTTCTGGCGGATGCCGCGCATAATCTGACCGACGTGGCGGGCCTGCTGATCGCCTGGGGCGCGGCGGCTCTCGCCAAACGGGCGGCATCGCGCGCCCATAGCTGGGGGCTGGGACGCGCCACGATCATGGCGGCGATGCTGAACGCGCTGGCGATCCTGATCGGTGTGGTCTGGGTTGTCTGGGAAGCGGCGCAACGGTTCCAGACGCCGGTCGAGGTGCCGGGACTGACCATCCTGGTCGTGGCCCTTGTGGGCATAGGCGTAAACACCGGCTCGGCGCTTCTGTTCATGCGCTCCCAGAAGGATGACCTGAACGCCAAGGGCGCCTTCCTGCACATGGCTGCCGATGCGGCAGTGTCTGGTGCCGTGGTGCTGGCGGCGGCGGGGATCTTGCTGACCGGCTGGACCTGGCTCGACCCCGCCGTCGCCATCGCCGTCAGCCTGCTGATCGCGGTGACGGCTGCGGGGTTGTTCCGCGAGGCGCTGCACCTCAGCCTCGACGGTGTGCCCGAGCGGGTCGATCCGGTTGCCGTGGCGGACTGGCTTGGGCTGCAGGAGCGCGTTCGCGATGTGCATGACCTGCATATCTGGCCGCTGTCGACCACGCGCACGGCGCTGGCGGTGCATGTGGTCGTGGCAGGGCAGGACACCGACGCCGTGCTGCGCGACCTCTCCGAAGGGCTTGCGCAGACTTTCGGCATCGCGCACAGCACCATCCAGATCGAGCGCGAACCCTGCGGCGCAAGTTGCCTTGGGGCTGTGACGTGACGCAGGGCATGCGCGGCGGTAAGTTCGACCTCGGCCAAGAAGAACTCTTTACAAAACTAGAATTGTGGGTATGTTAGCGCCATGACCACGATCAGCCCAAACGCCCGCGCCCTTGCCGCCCTTGGCCATGATGCCCGTCTGTCGATCTTCCGCCTTCTGGTGAAGGCCGGGGATGACGGATTGCGGGTCGGCGATATCGGCGAGCATCTCGGCCTCGCACCGTCGACGCTGGCGCATCACCTCTCGGCGCTTGTCGATGCCGGGTTGGTGGTGCAGGACAAGCAGGGCCGCGAGGTGTTCAACCGGGTCGATTTTCCGGCAATGCACCAGCTCGTCGGCTTTCTCACGTCCGAGTGCTGCGCCGGCGTCACGGTGCGGTCGTCGGAGGATGCCGCATGAGGCTTGCGGTCCATTTTTTGATCTTGAAACAACTGCAAATCCGGAAATTTGGTGATGACTGAGACTATTCTTCCGACACCGGGACTGCGGTCCGCGCTGCGCCATGTGTGGCAGGACCAGCGGGTCTGGCTCGCCTCGGCGCTGATCCTTGCGGGGCTGGCGGTGTTCGATCCGCCGCAAGCCATCGGAAGCGCGCTGTTCGCGGGTGGCGCGCTACTGCACACGGCGCCGTTCCTGATCCTGTCCATCGCCATCGCTGCCTGGGCGAACGCGACGGGGGCCGACAACCTGATCGCCCGCGCCTTCACCGGCGCGCCGATTGTCATGATCGCGCTGGGGGCGCTGGCGGGCGGCATCTCTCCGTTCTGCTCCTGCGGGGTGATCCCGCTGATCGCGGCGCTTCTCGCGATGGGTGTGCCGTTGTCTGCCGTCATGGCGTTCTGGCTTGCCTCGCCGATCATGGATCCGTCGATGTTCGTGCTGACCATGGGCGTTCTGGACTTTGAGTTCGCGGTGGCCAAGACCTTTGCCGCCATCGGGCTGGGTGTGTTCGGCGGCACGGTGGTGCACCTGATGATGAAGGGCGGCGCCTTTGCCGATCCGCTGCGCGAGGGGATCGGCAATGGCGGCTGCGGCGGGGCGAAGATCCGCGCGCCGAAGCCCGTCGTCTGGCGCTTCTGGAAAGACGCCGACCGCCGGGCCAAGTTCGGCAAGACGGCGTGGACGACCACTCTGTTCCTCGCAAAATGGCTGACGCTGGCCTTCATCCTTGAAAGCCTGATGCTGGCCTGGATCCCGGCGGAAACCGTGACCGCGGCGCTGGGCGGCGAGGGATTGCTGCCCATCGTGACCGCGACGCTGGTGGGCGTGCCTGCCTACCTCAACGGCTACGCGGCGCTGCCGCTGGTCGGCGGGTTGATCGAGCAGGGCATGGCGCCCGGCGCCGGCATGGCCTTCCTTGTGGCAGGCGGCGTCACCTCGATCCCGGCGGCGATGGCGGTCTGGGCACTGGCGCGTCCGCAGGTCTTTGCGGTCTACATCGGCCTGTCCCTGACCGGCGCTTTCGCATCGGGGCTGCTGTTCCAGCTTTGGACATCAATGGCGTGAGGCACCGGACGGTCATTGTGAAGCCTCCGATTTCGGGGCCGCTCCCCGTTCCTGCAGGGAGCGCCACGCCACATCGCCACGCCACATGCCTCGTGGACTGCCTGCAAGGCGCTGGCAGTCAAATCAAGCCCCATGCCGATGGGACAGATCGCGCACTTTGCACCGCCCTCGACTCGCCCGACGCGAAGGCGGGCCGATTGCGCCGAAGGCGCCATGTCGTGACCGCACCCGCCGTGTGGCGAGTCTGCGCGCGCGAGGATCGAGGCAGCCTGTCGCTCCGGCTGAGTCTTCCCTGCCGAACGCGCCGAGATCACCGCTGACGCCCCCCGTGCCCGGTCGCCACCCGCCACGCGGATGAAGTGCAGAAACGGGATATTGCGCAGCACCCGAAGGCCGGTCCGGGTCCTGCACGTGCGTTGCCCAGACGAAAGACCTTTCTCCAGGGTCTGGGCGAACCGTTGCAGCCTCCACCGAACGGTCCGCCCAACTGGACAACGCTCTTTTCGCGATTGTCGCAAAAACTGGAACGGGACCTCCAAATCGGTCCGTTCAGGGGTGCGCGAACCACAAAGACGTCAAGCTGAATGCCCGTGGGAAGGCAAACGGCATCACGCGGCCCCTGCAAGCGCAGGCGCTTGCACCGCCCGGCAGTTGCGCTTGCAATCCGGCAGTCAGCACGACAATCGGCAACCTTTTCAAGACACCGGCGATGTGGCGGGGGCCGACAGTCGCGCGGGTCAGGTGCTGCATCGGCCGATTGATCAGTCAAACACAGGTTCGACGGATAGCGACTGGCCGGGCCGGGCCACGTCCATCTCCGGGGCACTGACGGCGATCCCCATGGCCCGCACCATGGGCGACATCGAGGCCGAAGCGCCCTGGTCCAGACGCATCAGGACCGGACGTCCGAACGGGTCGCAGCCGACCCACGTGACCGGACATATTCCCGCCGACCCGATGTGCGATTGCAGGTGAAGCCCGCGACGGCAGGCAGCCAGGTATCCGGCTCCTCCGCCAAACCCGCCGCGCGCCGCAGGACGGAACGCGCGATCTGGCTGAAGGGGATCGCCGCTGCACAGGGATTGCCGGGCAATTCGACGTAGAGCGCTGATCCCAGCCGCTTCGAGGCGCAGCGCGTCGAGGCCAAGGACCTTCTGCCCGGCAACCGGGCGGGCGGCGGCAATGGCGCGCTAACGCGCCGCATCGACCGACAGGGTCGGCCCGGATTTGCCCGCGGAACAGGTTGCATCGCTGGACATGCCGATCCACCTCCCCAGGGAACGGGCCCGCCCCACGGATCGGGGGCAGGCCTCGGGACGTTTCGATCAGAGCATGATCTCGTGCGCCTTGAACGAAATGCCGCGGGTCTGCGGCGTCGCATTCGAAATCTTGCGGATGTCACCCCAGGTATGCTTGTAATCCGGCAGCACCAACTCGTTCACGCCGGGGTTCACCACGTTGCCCTGGCTGCCTGCGGGCGAGCCGAAGACCATCGCCACGGTGTTCCGCTTCAGCGTCGGCATGGGGTAGGCCATGCCCTG
>CAZTUG010000059.1:0-21095 GCA_964615955.1 uncultured Roseicyclus sp. | reverse complement strand
GGGCGCGGCGTCGGCTCCAAGGAGGATTTCGCGCTGATCGAGAGCCTCGCGGACAAGCTGGGCGCGGCGGTGGGCGCCTCGCGCGCGGCGGTCGATTCGGGCTATGCGCCCAATGACTGGCAGGTGGGGCAGACCGGCAAGGTGGTCGCCCCCGATCTCTATGTCGCGGTGGGCATCTCGGGCGCGATCCAGCACCTGGCGGGGATGAAGGACAGCAAGATCATCGTCGCCATCAACAAGGACGAGGAAGCGCCGATCTTCCAGGTCGCCGATTACGGCCTTGTGGCGGACCTCTTCGATGCGGTGCCGGAGCTGACCTCCAAGCTCTGACGCAAGGTGCCGATCGTTTGAACAGCCCCGCGTGGACATATCCATTGCGGGGCTTTTTCTTGGCGCTGCCGCCCCTAGCGAAGGTGCTGCAACAATTCGGTCGCCGCCCGTTCATGCAATTGCGGACCCGGCAAGAGCCGCGCGGCTGCTTCTTCCCGCGGGCCAAAGAATTTGCCCTGAACCGAATTCTCCATCTCCGCGCGGTCCGGGCAGGTGATGGTCAGGCTGGCCGCGTCGGCTTCCACCTGTTCCAGCATGCGCGCGGTAACGAATAGCGGGTCCTGCAGCAATTGCGGATCCTCCGGCGCGTCCGGTGCCCGGTTCGACAGCCACAGCAAATGGACCGGTGCCGTTATGTCCGAGATGAAGCGTCGCATCCGGGCGACCCAGGCGGCTTCCAACTCGGTCCGCACGATCTCGAACCGGTCCTCGGACACGGCGCGCAAATGCGTCAGCAGATGGCGGGTAAAGTGAAATTCGGTGAAATCGACTTGCGGATAGATCGTCCGAAGCATCGTGCTCGCGGTCACGAAACGATCGTTCCGACGCGGGTGCACGGTATAGAACCGGTTGGTCATGTTGTGCGCGCTGGTGATCTGCAAGACCACAGCCCCCGCCGCCCCGACAGAGCCCACGATGGCGGGGTCGTTGATCATTACGTCGAGGCCCGCATTCACCACCCCGAGGTTGAGGACAGCACCCGGCAAGGCCGCGTCCAGTTGCGCGGGATAGGGCGCATGAATGAAGCGCCCGAATGTCTCCGATCCGCCGATGCAAACAACGTCAGGTTCAATCGTGTCTGCCTGAGGTCCGCGGAACCGCAACGCAGAGCCCGGCAATGCCACAGCGTTATAGTCCAGGGGCATGCGCCCCCGTTTTTCAAAACTCATAATCCTCGCTCCGTTCTTGTTGGAGACTCACCCGCGACCAAAGTAGCCACCAGAAGATTTCCAAAAGTCTAACTATCTGTTTTAGAATAAATTTTCGGACATTCTGCCGATCAATCGCGCCAAACGGCCGCGAACGGCATGGCTTGTGCCGCGCCCACTGCCGCGCATAGGGTGGCGGCGGAAATCTTGGCGCGAAAGGACATCCATTGGAGATTGAAAGCATCGGTATCGTCGGCGCGGGCCAGATGGGCAATGGCATCGCGCATGTCTGTGCGCTTGCGGGCTATGATGTGATCATGTCGGATGTCAGCCAAGACGCGCTCGATCGCGCCCGCGCGTTGATCGACAAGAATCTCCAACGACAAGTCAGCCGCGAGAAGATCGGCCAGGCGGAAAAGGACGCCGCAATGGGGCGTATCCGCACCACGATGACCCTTGCGGAAATCGGCCCGTCCGATCTCATCATCGAAGCCGCGACCGAACGCGAAACCGTCAAGCAGGCAATTTTCGAAGACCTTCTGCCGCACCTGAAACCCAGCACGATCCTGACCTCGAACACCTCTTCCATTTCGATCACGCGGCTCGCCTCGCGCACGGACCGCCCCGAGAAATTCATGGGCTTCCACTTCATGAACCCGGTGCCGGTGATGCAACTGGTAGAGCTGATCCGCGGCATCGCCACCGACGAAGCCACCTTCGCCGCCTGCCAATCCGTCGTGGATCGTCTCGGAAAGACCGCCGCCACCGCCGAGGATTTCCCTGCCTTCATCGTCAACCGCATCTTGATGCCGATGATCAATGAGGCCGTCTACACCCTCTACGAGGGCGTCGGAAACGTCACCTCCATCGACATGGCGATGAAGTTGGGCACCAACCACCCGATGGGTCCGCTGGAATTGGCGGATTTTATCGGGCTCGATACCTGTCTGGCGATCATGAACGTCCTCCATGACGGGCTTGCGGACACCAAGTATCGCCCTTGTCCCCTGCTCACGAAATATGTGGAAGCCGGCTGGCTCGGGCGCAAGACGGACCGAGGCTTCTACGACTACCGTGGAGAAGGCGATCCCGTTCCCACACGCTAGTCCGGAGTTCCATCACGGCGGAAATTTCCGATGGATGACGGGCCGCACGCATTGCGCAGAGCCCAAGCGGCGCACCACGCCTGCGTGTTGCTGCCTGGTGAGCGAAGTATAATCGCCCGGACTCAGGCCTGATCGGGATCGTCGCGAAGCGACAGCGTCCGCTCCCGCAGCCAGGTCATGAACTCACGAGGCCTGCCGATGCGGTCCTGCCATTGCTCGGGTGTGATCGGATTGCCGATGATCGGCCCTTGCGGTTTGTCGAAGCTCTTCACGACTTCGTGGATCAGCAGTCCCTGACGCAGGACCGGATGAATGCGGTTGGCGATCTGGTAGGCACGACTGTTCTGGCCGGTGAAGAAGCACGGCACGATCGTGGCGCCGGAGTTCCGGATCATCTTTGCGGTGAACACGTTCCATTCGCCTTCGATCGGCTGGCCCCACATCCGGTCGCTGGCGGCAACCGCACCCGACGGGAACAGGGCGATCAAACCGCGGGCCGCCAAGTGCTCCATCGCTTGCGCCCGCATATCCAGCATCTTCTGCTGAGAATCGGCCTCATGGGGAAACGGCACCGATATCATGTAACCGGACGCCGCCTCGTCGATGCCAGTCAGCAGCGCGCGGGTCAGGATGCGGTAATCATTACGCCGACGACCGATCAGATCTGCAAGGATCATGCCATCTACAAGCCCGTGGGGGTGATTGGCGACAAACACCACCGGACCCTCCGCCGGGATGCGGTCCAAATGCTCCTGCGGGGTCGTCAACTCGATCCCCATCACCTTCATCGTCGCAGGCCAGAACGCCTGTCCCTTGAACTCGCCCAAACCTTCGAACTGGCGGACACGGCGGATGATGGTCAACTTGCCAGTCATCCACTCTATTGCCTTAATGGTGAAGCGCACGAAGGGGCTTGGAAACGAATTTGCATAGGTCAAAGAGCGGCGATCATAGCTGCCACCGGGCCCCGGTCGCCGTGATGGGGCCGGCGCAGAAATGTTTCTGGTGATCAGGTCCGTCACGTGCCGCCGCCTTTCCGTGGGCCGCATTGTGCTGCGGTCCCCTCAGGTCTCCTCGCCAAACCGGTTCGCGACCAGAGCTTCCAGCGCATCGGCCAGGCGCTCCGCCTCGGGTCCACTGGTTTCAACTTCAATAAAGGTTCCCATGGATGCTGCCAACATCAAAAGGCCCATGATACTGTCACCGGCAGCACTCAGCCCATCACGTCGAACGGTTGCCGTTGCGTCATGTTCTTCTACAACCTCGACAAAACGGGCCGAAGCACGGGCATGCAGCCCCTTGATGTTCACGATCTTGAATTGCCGTGTCGTGGTCGTGTCGGACATGGTGTCCTCCTATTCCGGCGCGCCGTCGAAGCTGTTGATATAGCGCCTCCCGGTTTCGGCGGCGCGAGCGACTGCTTCCTCCACGCCGAGATGGCGGGATTTTGCCAGCTTCACCAGCATCGGCAGATTGACCCCGGTCAGTATCTTGCGATTGGCCGGACGGCAGGCCCGCAATGAAAGGTTGGAGGGGGAGCCGCCATACATATCCGTCACGACCACAACGCCGTCCCCGCTATCGACCGAATCCGCCGCGTCGCAGATGTCGCGGGTGCGCGTGGCACGGTCATCGTCCGGCCCGACCGAAATGGCCACCATGGCGGCCTGCACGCCCACCACATGCTCGGTCGCGCGCTGCAATTCTGTGGCGAGGCCGCCATGGGCGACGATCACGATACCGATCAAGGTCTGTATGCCTCTCCATCCCCGGGCGAGGCGACAGCCCCCCCCGGCGGGCTGCGGTCTCGGTCTTTCAACACGTCTCTGTGTCTTTTTGACACTTGCCAGCCGGACTCCGCAAGGCGCGTCGCGGTGATTTCAGCCAACGCGACCGAGCGGTGCTTGCCGCCGGTGCAACCGAACGCGATCGCCAGGTGGCTCTTGCCCTCTTCCCGGAAGGCAGGCAGCAGCAGGTCCAGCATGGCATCAACCTGGTTCCGGAACGCATCGAAGCGCGCATCTTCCGCGATGTAGGACTGCACTTGCGCCGAGCGTCCATCCTCCGCCCGAAGCGGCAGGCTCCAATGCGGATTGCGCAGAAAGCGGCAGTCGAACACCAGATCGGCGTTGATCGGGAGTCCGCGCCGATAGGAAAACGACTGGATCTGGATCGCCAGCCCCGGCGCGCGGTCATGGGAAAAGAAGCGCCCGATCTCTGCGCGGGTGTCGTGGACCGTCAGGTTGGTGGTGTCGATCAACACCGTCGCATGGCCGCGCAGGGGATGCAGCATCTCACGTTCGCGCGCGATCCCGTCGGCCGGGTCGGCGTCGGGGGCCAGCGGGTGCCGACGCCGTGTCTCGGAATAACGGCGTTGCAAGGTGGCGGGTTCGCAATCGACATAGATCATGTCAGCGGCAAGCTCGGGGCTGGCTTCCAGCCCCGAGAAGACTGCGATCAACTCTTCGGCGCTGAAGGCACGTGTGCGCGGGTCGATCCCGAGGGCAATCGGGCGATCGGGTGGCGGCCCCTCCAGCAGGCGCGGCAACAGGGACAGGGGCAGGTTGTCGATCGCCTCGAACCCAAGATCCTCCAGCGCATGGATCACCGTGCTGCGTCCGGCACCCGACGGTCCGGTGACGAAGACGACATGGGCGGGAAGGTCCGGTCGATCGGCAGACGTCATGAGGTCCGGTTCCAGGGACGGTGGTGCGCGGTCCGTCATGGGATGGCCCTGCCGTGGCGCAACATCAGCAGGAGGGCCGGCCCCGGCTCGGGCAGGCCCGCGCCAAGGATCAACTCAATTTCCGCCGTTCCGAAGGTGACGATGCGTCGCGGCGGTAGCCGGGCGGATTCGCCGCGGTCGAGGTCGACAATCAGGTGCAGGGGAGCATCCGGGCAGATCGGCCCTCCGTTCAGAAGGCCGATGCCGCGTGCCTCGATCAGCGGGGGGGCGCTGTCGGGGCGGCGCACGACAGGGCCGGACGGGGTCGGTGCGACCCAGACGCCATCATCGGACACCAGCCGAGCGCCATGGGCCATGAGAAAAAGCGACAAGCCAGATTTTCCGCGTCCCGGCGCTCCGACAATCAGAACGCCGCGGCCGTCCACGACTATGGCAGTGCCACGCAAGAACAGACGTGCGCCATCCCTTTCCGCTGCATAATGCGCCAAGGCATCTGGCGCGGCGTCCGTCATGGCTCAGATCGGCAGGCCGACGACGAAGCGCGCACCCAGCGGCTCGGAGGTGATGTCGGCCTCCGTCGGGCGGATGTTTTCGGCCCAGATGACGCCACCATGGGCTTCCACAATCTGCTTGGAGATCGCGAGGCCAAGGCCGGAATGGTTGCCGAACTGCTGCACCGGGCGTTCGGAATAGAAGCGGTTGAACACCTTGGTCAGTGCCTCCTCCGGGATGCCGGGGCCGGTATCCTCCACCACGATCAGCACGCGGTTCTCGCGCCGACGGGTCCAGAGCCGCACTGCGTCGCCTTCCTCGCAGAACGATATCGCGTTGCCGATCAGGTTGACGAAGACCTGCGCCAGACGCCCTTCAAGGCCCGAGATCAGGATCTTGCCATCGGGCAGGTCGGTGATGAACTCGACGCCCTTCTTGGCGGCTTCCTCGGCGTGGTAATGGCTGATGTTGTCGAGGGTGCGGACGAGGTTGAATTCCTCCTCTTCCTCCTTGACCAACTCGCTGTCCAGCCGCGACGCATTGGAAATATCGCTTACCAGCCGGTCCAGCCGCTGCACGTCATGTTCGATGACGTCGATCAGGCGTTTGCGCTGTTCGTCCGTCTTGGCGAATTCCAATGTGCCGACGGCGGACCGAAGCGAGGCGAGCGGGTTCTTGATCTCGTGGCTTACATCGGCTGCGAATTGTTCGTTCGAGTCTATCCGGTCGTAGAGCGCGGCGACCATGCCCCGAAGCGCGCCGGACAGCCGCCCGATCTCGTCCGGGCGGCCGGTCAGATCGGGAATGCGCACGCGTGTGGGCGACATTTTTCGGGCGTTCTTGTCGCGGCCCAGTTCTGCCGCGGCGCTCAGATCGCTCAGTGGATTGGCGATCGTCGAGGCCAGCACCAGCGACAAGCCGATCGAGACGACCAGCGCCACCACGAACATCTGCAGCAGCTGCTCCTGCTCCACCCGGACCAGTTGGTCGATCTCGCCGGCGGCAGTGGTGACGACGACCGCACCGACGATGCCGCCCGATCCTTCGATCGGCGAAGCGGCGGAAAAAACCGCGCCGGTCGTATTCGATCCTCGTTGCAGGATGGTGCCACCGCGCAGGGATTGCGCGACCAGACTTGCATGAGCCTCCGGCCCGGGCGGCGTCAGGGCGGGCTCATCGCCAATTCCCATGACACCTCGGATGCCGTTCCAGATCGACAGGAGGAAATCGGTGATGAGAAGCGTTTCCACCGGCCGGTTATCCAGCCCGAGCACCGGACGCGCAGCCGAGCGCGCGATGGTCTGGGTAGAGGCGACCGGCGTTCCATCCGCCGCGTAGACAAAGATATCGACCCCGTCGGACACGCCGATCCGGGTCAGCACGTTTTCCACGTCGATACCGTCGCCGGTAATCAGGTTGGCGGGGGCTGCGGCAGGCAGATTGGCTTCGAACACGTCGGCCAGCAGTTGCGCTTCGACCGCAAGGCCCTGTTCGCGCTGCACCACAAGGCTGTCACGTACGGGATCGAGGGCCAGAAACACGATCCCCAGCACCATGATGGCGATCAGGTTGAACAGGATGATCTTGCGCGCGAGAGGCGAGGAGTTGAGCGTGAACAACGACCGTCGCGCGCGCGCGGCGCGCAGTTCCTGCTCAAGGTTCGCCTGCGGGCGATCCCAGTCTTCACCCAGAACAATATCCGCACGCTGGGAAGCGCGACGGTTTGTCATCGACAGATCGGCCGGCACGAGGCGCCCCTATTCTTCGTTGTAGCGGTAGCCGATGCCGTACAGCGTCTCGATCGCCGAGAATTCATCGTCAACGGAGCGCATCTTCTTGCGCAGCCGCTTGATGTGGCTGTCGATGGTGCGGTCGTCGACATAGACCTGCTCGTCATAGGCAACGTCCATCAGCTGGTCGCGCGACTTCACGAAGCCGGGGCGCTGTGCCAACGCCTGCAGCAGCAGGAATTCGGTGACCGTCAGGGTCACATCCCGGCCCTTCCAGGACACTGCGTGACGCAGGGGATCCATACGCAGCTGACCGCGATCGAGAACCGTGCTTTCCTCTGGCGCGCCCGCGGCGTCCGACGCGATGGCTTCCTGACGGCGCAGGATGGAACGGATGCGCTCCACCAGCAGGCGTTGCGAGAAGGGCTTGCGCACATAATCGTCGGCCCCCATGCGAAGGCCCATCAATTCGTCGATCTCGTCATCCTTGGAGGTCAGGAAGATGACTGGCATCTGCGATTTCTGCCGAAGCCGCTGCAGCAGGTCCATGCCGTCCATGCGCGGCATCTTGATGTCGAACACACCAAGGTCCGGCAGCTTGCGGTTGAAGGCGTCCAGCGCCGACTGACCGTCATTGTAGGTTTCGACGTCGAAGCCCTCGGCCTCCAACGTCATCGAAACGGACGTCAGGATATTCCTGTCGTCATCGACGAGTGCGATGCGCGCCATCTTCATATGTCCTCGATTACTGCTCGGTACTTTATTGTTTTGCAGCAGCTTCCAGCGTTCGAGCCAGAGAATCAATAAAAATCACGCTCTTGCTCCTCTTGGTCCGGGGAACTGTGGCCATTTTGCGTTAAGGGCGGGTAAAACACCGTGGCGAAAAATGAGCAGGCGCCTCCGATCCGGACAGTTTCGGCGAAAACCTGCCTCACGAAACATTATTTCGTGGTGGTTGCGCTAATGGTTGCGCTAACGTGTGCAACGCATGCTGTTCAGTCTCAAAATCGTCATGTTATAGCCATTCCACGGCGCATTTGCATGCACCCGTATCCCGTGACGGCCCGACAGGAGCATCAACCATGACCCAAGGACGCGTGAACCCCGAACACACGCTGGACACCCAAGGCATCACGGGGCTCGGTTCCGTCTACTACAATACGTTGGAGCCCGCCCTGATCGAGCAGGCGATATCCCGTGGGGAGGGCAAACTGGGCATCGGCGGCACGTTCCTCGTGTCCACAGGCAAATTCACCGGCCGCTCGCCAAAGGACAAATTCGTCGTCCGCACCCCGGAGGTCGAAGACACCATCTGGTGGGACAACAACGCCCCCATGGCACCCGACGCTTTCGACGTGCTCTACGCCGACATGCTGTCCCACATGCAAGGCGGCGACTATTTCGTGCAGGACCTCTACGCCGGGGCCGATCCGGACCATCGCCTGGACGTGCGGATGGTGACAGAGCTGGCGTGGCACGGCCTCTTCAATCGCTACCTTCTGCGTCGCCCCAAGGCCGAGGAACTGGCAACCTTCGTCCCAGAATTCACCATCATCAACTGCCCGACCTTCAAGGCGGATCCGGCGCGTCACGGCTGCCGCACCGATACGGTGATCGCGCTGAACTTCACCAAGAAGGTCATCCTGATCGCCAACACGGAATACGCGGGCGAGAACAAGAAATCGGTCTTCACGTTGCTGAACTACATCCTGCCCGGCAAGGGTGTCATGGCGATGCATTGCTCGGCCAATCACGCTATCGGCAACCCGGATGACGCGGCGGTGTTCTTTGGCCTTTCCGGCACCGGAAAGACGACTCTGTCCGCCGATCCCGGTCGTACGCTGATCGGTGACGACGAACATGGCTGGTCCGACAGCGGCATCTTCAATTTCGAGGGCGGCTGCTACGCCAAGACCATCAACCTGCGCGAAGAAGCCGAGCCCGAAATCTACGCCACCACGCGCACCTTCGGCACCGTGATCGAAAACATGGTCTACGATCCCGACACGCTGGAACTGGATTTCGACGATGACAGCCTGACCGCCAATACCCGCTGTGCCTATCCGCTCCACATGATTTCCAACGCAAGCGCCACGGGCCTTGGCGGACATCCCCGCAACATCGTCATGCTGACCTGCGACGCCTTCGGTGTGCTGCCTCCGATCGCACGGCTGACCCCCGCGCAGGCGATGTATCACTTCCTCAGCGGATTCACCGCCAAGGTCGCCGGGACCGAGCGTGGTGTCACCGAACCCATGCCCACCTTCTCCACCTGCTTCGGCGCGCCCTTCATGCCCCGCCGCCCGGAAGTCTACGGTGCGCTCTTGCGCGACAAGATCGCGAAGCATGGCGCAACCTGCTGGCTGGTGAATACCGGCTGGACCGGCGGCGCATACGGCACCGGCTCGCGCATGCCGATCCGGGCCACCCGCACGCTATTGACCGCCGCGTTGAACGGGACGCTGAACACGGGCGAGTTCCGCCGCGATGCGAATTTCGGCTTCGACGTTCCGCTGCAATGCGAAGACGTGGCCGACTTGCTGCTCGATCCGCGTCGCACCTGGGACCGGCCCGAAGACTATGACCGGCAGGCGCAGCGGCTGGTGCAGATGTTCGCGGACAACTTCGCGCAATATGTGGACCATATCGACGCCGACGTGAAAGCTGCCGCGATCTAGGTGTCGGACCGTCGGCACAACGGCCCCGGCAGCGGGGCCGATCACCGCGCCGTGAGGTCATGGCTGGTTGCGCGGCGGAATCCCTCCGATGGGCAGATGTCACACGATTTGCTAGGATCGTGACATTCAACAACGGATGGTTCCCATGCATCGCGCCATACTCGCCCTTCTCGGCTTTGCCGCGCCCCTTCACGCGCAACATGCCGACCCGGTCCATTCCCCTGAACTGGTGTCTTTCGAATACGGCATCCTGTGTTTCTACAGCAATGAAAGCCCCGACACCCCCCTGACAGAAGCGGAGGCCGATGTGATCTGGGCCGATGACAGCATCGATTTCGAGTTGATCCGCGCAACGAACACGCTGGACGTTCCCGGAATCGAGGGTCTGACATTCGGCGTGCTGTCAAGCTTCCCGGACGGGGTGTCCAACGACGCTGTCAACACCCTGACACGCACCGCGCCCGACGGCACCGTGATCGTGGAAGAGTTCGGCATCACGATCGACAGCCGCATCTCCATCGACGCATGGTATCTGGACACCGACGATGGTCCCCTGCCCGGGTCCTACCGGTTCCAAACCCGACGGGACGCGGACCTGTTTTATGACGTAACCTTCCAGGTCATTGCACCGGATCTCTATACCGGCGAACTGCCCGATTGCGTCCCGGCGGAATGAACACGGTGCGCGGATTGGTCTTGGGCCTGCTATTTGCTGTCGCGCTGCCGGTCAGCGCGCAACAGGACCCAAATCCGCGCCTCGGCCCCGACCTCGATCAACTGGTCTACGGTGCCTATTGCGCGCAGGAACCCGATCGCGAAGCTCCCGCCCCCGATACCGCGTCAGGCACCATCAACATCGTCCCCACCATCCCCGACTTCAGGTTCCGCCAGAAGATCATCCCTGCGCAGATCGGCATCGGCTTCGGTGTGCTGGCCTGGGCACCCCCGGGCGTGGTGATGGAGCCAGTGACCGCCATCGTCACCCACCCGCCCTATCCCGACAGCGGGATCACCACCGAAAGCTGGATGACCGATCTTGACGACGGCCCCAACCTGATGGGGTTCAGCTTCGACCGCGCTTCGGAACTTGTGCTGGGGGAATGGACCTTCTCCGCCCTCAGCCCCGAGGGGGAGGAGCTGTTCTTCATCTCGTTCGAGGTCGTGGCCCCCGAACTGATGCCGAATATCATCGAGGCCTGTTTCGGATCATTCCTTTCGTAACCGGTCGCCGTTATGGTCCGGCGCCATGGAGACCAAGGTGACGACAGCATGAAACGCATGATCCTGCATGCGGGACTTGGCAAGACCGGGACCACGACAATTCAGGCGACGCTGGCCCATCATCGCCGCGCGCTGGAGGGGATCGGCGTGGCCTATCCCGGTGCGGCGGACGCTCATCACGACCTGATCGGCGCGATCCACCAACTGGGGCCCGACCACTACTGGTTCACCACACGGCAGGTCGGCGCAGCGGATGCCATCGCTGCGGGCCAACGCCAGATGCAGGCCATCGTGGCGGCAGCGGCACGGGGCACACCCCTGATCTTCTTGTCGAGTGAACTGTTCCAGACCCTCAACGCAGTGCATCTGTCCGCCTTCGATACCCATGTGGCGGGCCTCGGCTACCAGCTTGAAACCGTGGTCTTCATCCGCGATCCCTACCCTTGGTATGCCAGCCGCATCCAGCAATCCGTGAAGCAGGGCAGTGCGCGTATCGACGAGATGCTGGCGCGCGGCTATCGGCACCTGTCCATCGTGCAATTGCGTGCGGCGCTGAAGGCGCTGGGACGGGACCGCGTGCATGTCCTGCGCATGGAGGAGGCGGCGGCGCAGGGCCTGACCCGCACCTTGCTGGCCACCGGCGGGATATCACCTCCGCCCGGCCAGATCGACGATCTGCCACGCAATATCGGGGTCAGCCGACAGGCGGTCTACCTGTTCGACGCGCTCCGGGCGGTCGACGACGACGCACAGACCCTTCGGCACCGGCATGTGTCACGCCTTCTGTCCCTGCCGGGCGACCGCTTCACCCTGCCGCCCGACATCGCCGCCGACATCGCGTCCCGCGTGGCGGAGGAACAGGAATGGCTGCACCGGCGTGTGGGCTTCGGCTATCCGACAGCCCCGCCAACCGATGGCCCCACCCATTCCGAGCTGACCGCATGGGCACGGGACGAATTGCCCAGGTTCCTCAACCAAAAACGCCGCGGCGTACCAGGTTGGCTCCGGCGATCACCAGCACGATCAGGGTGACCTTGCGGAACAACTCGGCGTCCAGCCTGTCGCCCAGCCAGAACCCGAAACGCATGCCGATGAAGGCCGGGATCAGCAGGAATGCGGAGAACGGCATCGTTGCCGCCGTCATCACGCCCGATGTCACATGCCCGGTCAGCAAACTGACCGACCCAAGGGAATAGACCACGCCCTGCACCAGCATCTGCCGCCGCTTCGGCGTCTCCAGCGCAATCAGGTAAAGCACGGTGGGCGGCCCCCATGTGCCGGTGAACCCACCCAGCGCCCCCGCAAGCCCGCCGATACTCCACTCCGCCAGCCGCCTGCGCCGAGGTCCAATGTGAAACCGGATCCCCACAAGCTGGATGACCGACAGCACCACCACGGGCACGCCGAGGATCAGGTAGAAGGTCCGCTCCGGCACGCGCGTCACGAATTGCGCCACGATCAGGATCATCACACAGACGATCATCACATAACGCCAATGTTCGCTCAGCGCATTCCGCATGTCGTTCCACGAATGGCGCAAGACCTGCAACAGGTTCGAAAAGAGCGCCGGCAAGATCACCCCGGCGATCGCCACCAGCGGGTCAAGGAACAACGACATTCCCGACACGAGGATCAGCGGCATCGCGAAGCCGATGGCGCCTTTCACGATGCCCGCCGCCAAGGCGACGGCGAAGGCGGCCACAAGAGCCCAGGGCGGGACAAGGGAAAGCGTCTCGGCAAACATGCGCCCGTCTTAGACTCTGTGAAACACAGTCGCATCCGCAATCGAGCGCGACATATTTGTGCGCCGCTTGATGCAGTGCAGCATTTTTGTTGCGCCGCATGTGCAAACGCCCTACCTCTGCCCAGACCCTGAGAGCCCGCCGGAAGGAGATTGCCAGAATGCCCCGTGACGCCCACCTGACCGACGAGACGCCCGTGTTGCTTCCCGACCTCCTGAACCTGACCGCCGCCGCCGTGCCGCCCGCCGAAGCCTTGCTGGCTCGCGCCACCGAACATCTGCGCGATGCCCTGTCCGAGGATGGCCGCATCTGTGCCGCGCGGATCGAGCAGGAGCAGACCGCCGCCCACGGCCTCGCCTGGCTTGCGACCTACGTGGAGGCCCTGCGCCAGATGCAGGGCTGGGCCGAGCGGCTGGAAGCCGAGGGCAAGTTCGGCGTCATCGAACAGCTCATCCTGCAAATCGCCTTCGGCGAATACCTTTGGCAGATGTATGGCGGCATCCCGATGAACCAGGGCGAGATCCTGCGCCCGCAGGATCTTGGCCTGACACAAGAAGACCGGCGCGCGCTGATGTCGGATGCGGTGCAGACCCTGACGGCGGAGGGCAATACCCAAGCCACCCGCTCCGCCCTCGTCACCCTGATGCGCGAACGCAGCGCCGAGATCACCGTCGGCGCATGTGGTCTCGACGACGAACTGGACATGATCCGCGAGCAATTCCGCCGCTACTCCGTCGAGAAGATTATTCCCCATGCCCATGACTGGCACCTGAAGGACGAATTGATCCCGATGCAGGTCATCAACGAGCTTGCCGAAATGGGCGTCTTCGGCCTGACGATCCCGGAAGAACATGGGGGCTTCGGCCTCAGCAAGGCGTCCATGTGCGTGGTCTCCGAAGAACTGTCGCGCGGCTATATCGGCGTCGGCAGCCTCGGCACCCGCTCCGAGATCGCGGCCGAGTTGATCCTTGCCGGCGGCACCGATGCACAGAAGGAAAAGTGGCTTCCCGGCCTTGCCTCCGGAGAAATCCTGCCCACCGCCGTCTTCACCGAGCCCAATACCGGATCGGACCTTGGCAGCCTGCGCACGAAGGCGACGAAAGACAGGGACGATTGGGTTCTGAACGGCAACAAGACATGGATCACCCATGCCGCCCGCACCCATGTCATGACCGTTCTGGCACGCTCCATCCCCGGCACCGACGATTACAAGGGCCTGTCGATGTTTCTTGCCGAAAAGACCCCCGGCACAGATGACGCGCCCTGGCAGGATTCCGGGATTTCGGGCGGCGAGATCGAGGTTCTGGGCTATCGCGGCATGAAGGAATACACCGTCAATTTCGACGATTTCCGCGTTGCAGGCGACAACCTGCTGGGCGGCGTGGAAGGCCAGGGCTTCAAGCAGTTGATGCAGACGTTCGAATCCGCCCGCATCCAGACCGCCGCGCGCGCCATCGGCGTGGCGCAATCGGCGCTCGATGCCGGCATGGCCTATGCGCAGGACCGCAAGCAGTTCGGCAAGGCACTGATCGAATTCCCCCGCGTCTCCGGCAAGCTTGCGATGATGGCTGTGGAAATCATGGTCGCCCGCCAAATCACCTATTTCTCCGCCCGCGAGAAGGACAATGACCGCCGCTGCGACCTGGAGGCCGGGATGGCCAAGCTGCTCGCCGCCCGTGTCGCCTGGGCGGCGGCCGACAACGCCTTGCAGATCCACGGCGGCAACGGCTTCGCACTGGAATACGGGATCAGCCGCATCCTGTGCGACGCGCGCATCCTGAACATCTTCGAGGGCGCGGCCGAGATTCAGGCGCAGGTCATCGCGCGGCGGCTGCTGGGCTGAATCCGGCCCCGGCCGGGGCGTGATCGAATTCCACACCTGCCGAAAGCGCCCCGACGGGATTTCCTGGGGATCATCGGGCGGAAATGGCGCGGAAATCCAGCGAACTGGCTCTGATCGAGCACGCCGCAGCCCGGCGCCGCGCGGCGCTCCATGCCGAATGGCCGGTGCCCGACGGGACGCTCGGCCAGATCGTTCGGCAAATGCACCACCGCGCAGAATGGCCTCGTGACCGGGGAAGACGGGTTTCTGGCGGAGGACGGCAGCCTTCGGTTCACGGCGACACGGGTGCCCGTGGGGTCAGGTGCAGACCGCTTGGCCCACTACGCCGACGACACACGGATCCTCGACTATGGCACATGCGGAACGGTCCTGCGTCTTGAACGTATGGCGGCGCGTGGCACAGGCTCTGGACTTGCCCGATGGCGCGGATGGCGACCGCGTCCCGCGGACCGTTCTTGCCGACGATCTGCCGGATCATGTGGCAGCCGCGGAGGACATTGCCGCCACGCGCGCGCGGCAGATCGACATCATCGCGCAGCGCGCCGCGCGAGATCGCCGGCAGTACGGCAAAGGCTGACGCGATCACTCTCGCCTGCACCGCGGCCTGTCAGGCGCGGCTCGACGCGGCGGAATGGCGCAACAGTCGCGACAGCGCGGCCGCCCGTGCCGCCCGTGCCGCCGACAAGGTCGAATCCAGCGCGTCAAGGCCAGCCGTCGGTTCGCAAGGGGTGTCTTTCGAGCTTTCGAGGTTGAAGCCGGGGGCACGACGACGGGGCTAGACCTCATGACAATTTTCGTTGATTTCGTCAGACTGCGCCCGATATGCATTTCATCACCATGAAAGAGCCTGACATGACCAAGACCGTCCTTCTCACCGGCGTCACCGGTTTCATCGCCAAGCGCATCGCGCTGGATTTGCTGAACGCAGGCCACACGGTGCGCGGGTCGCTCCGCAGCACCGCCCGCGCGGATGAAGTGCGCGACGCGATCCGCCCGCACCTGACCGACCCTGCGGCGCTCGACCGGCTGAATTTCGTGGAACTGGACCTGACGCGCGATGACGGCTGGCCAGAGGCCGCGCAGGGCTGCGACGTGCTGATGCACACGGCTTCCCCCTTCCCGATGGCCTCGCCCAAGGACGAGAACGATATCATCCGCCCCGCCGTCGATGGCACCCTGCGCGCGCTCCGCGCCGCCCATGCGGCAGGCATCACCCGCGTGGTCCTGACCTCCTCCGCCGTGGCGATCGAGGCCAATGACAAGCCCAACCCCCAGACGCCCGCGAACTGGACCGATGTGAACAATCCCCGCGCCAGCACCTACTACAAATCGAAAACCCTCGCCGAGCGTGCTGCGTGGGATTTCGTGGCGGCCCACCCCGAGATGCAGTTGACGACCGTGAATCCGGCGCTGGTCCTCGGCACGCCACTGGATCGCCACTACGGGACATCGCTGAACCTCATCGAGCGGCTCCTCTCCGGCAAGGACCCCGCCATGCCCAATCTCGGCTTCGCGATCGTCGATATCGTGGACGTGTCGGCCATGCATATCGCCGCGATGGACCGCCCTGCCACGGCGGGCCACCGCTACATCGCCGCCGCCGAGTCCTTCACCATGCCCGAGATCGCGACGCATCTGGCCCGTGCCTATCCGAACCGGAAGATATCCACACGGCAAGCCCCCGGATGGCTCTTGCGGGTGCTGGCGCTCTTCGATCCCGCGATACGGACGATCCTGCCGCAACTGGGCCACAAGCCGGTGTTCGACACGTCCACCACCATCCGCGATCTGGGTGTCGCCTTCACCCCGGCGACCACGGCCATCGACCGCGCGGCGGCGGCGGCGGTCGCCAGGGACTGATGCGCGCTTTTCTGGCCTTGCCCCTGCTTGATCCTGCGCGCGACGCCCTGATCCGTCTGCAAACCACGCTCCCGACCGGACGCGCAGTGCCCAAGGACAACCTCCACCTGACCCTCGCCTTCCTCGCAGAAGTGCCGGATACCGTGCTGGAGACGCTCCACGACCTGCTCTCCTCCACCCGCCTGCCCGCACCAGCGATCACCTTCACCGGCCTCGATACCTTTGCAGAGATGGAGCGTGGCCTCGTTTACGCTGCCGTGCGCCCGGACCCGACCCTCACCGCCCTGCACGCCAAGACCGCGCAGACCGCGCGCATGGCCGGCATTGCCCTGCCTCGTCGCCGCTTCGTGCCCCATGTCACGCTGACACGCGCGGGCGCGCAACCCAAGGGGTCCGCCCGCGACCGTCTCGCCGCGGCCATGGGCACCGTGGCCGCAATTCCCGGCTTCACCGCCCGGACACTCTGTCTCTACCATTCCACACTCGGACCATCCGGCGCGCGCCACGAGGTTCTCGCCAGCTATCCACTTGGCTGACTCCGCCTGAATTCATCTTGGCTGAAGAACGTATCTTTCGTTCCTTCTTCCCATCACCCGAGCCGGGCCAGGGTATCCACCAGCCGCTGCCGCGCGGCAGGCAACGGACGATCCCCCAGCGCCGGCGCCAGATGGGTCGACAGGAAATGGCCCGTCACGCCCAACCCCACGACCACGTCCGCCACGCTGCCCTCCGCCCCCAGCAGGACCGGCGGCAGGGGCAACAGCCGGTCCTGCCATTCCCCCGCAGCGCCGCGCGAAACGGCGCGGCCGGTTCGGGGGGAGACATGGGCAAGGTCCAGCGTGCTGCCCGTGACCGCGCAGGTCGCAAGGTCGAGGCCAAAACCCATCTCCGTCAACAATGCCATCTCCCACCCCAAGTAGGCCCGCGCCCAGTTCTCGGCCCCAAGCCCCTCCAGCACCGCGAGGCTCCGGGCGTAGAGCGCCGGATACGCCGCGCGTTCCGGCAGCGTGAAACTCAGCAATGCACAGACCGAGGACAAACCCGCCAGTGCGACCCGGTCCCCCATGGCCTCCGCCGCGCGGCCCTTGATCAACTCGACCGTGTAGGTGCCGATGTGGTCCGACAACCGCGCCCGCCATCCGACATCGAGCTGTGCACCCACCTGCAACAGCGGCGCCATCCGCCGCGAGGCCCCGCCCGGCACCACGCCAAGGTGGCGGCCCTGCCCGGCGGTGAACACCTCCAGGATCGCCGCCGCCTCGCCATGGCGACGGACCGCCAGAAGAATGCCATCCGCGCGCCAGTCCATGGCTGTGACTATCGCGTCCCAGCGCCCACAGCGCACGGGAAAAGCGACCGGGGCCGGTAGAAATGGCCCAAAGCCCGTGGCAATGATCTCAACATGTTTCCGGCACTGCCTTTTCAGGCCCGATGGACGGCCGCCTTGATCGCCCTTGTCTCGGCGGGGTCCGTGGTGGCGTTGTTCGTCTACAACCTGGAAACGGATCGCTATGGCACCAAGGGCGAAACCGCATGGGCCATGGCCCGGTTCTTCACCATCCTGACCCATGTCGGCGTGGTGCTGACCTTCACGGCAGCCGCCTTGCGTCGGTCGGGCATCGGCGCACCCTGGATCGCGGCCCTGACCCTGTCCGTGGTGCTGGTGGGCGTGGTGTTCCATGCGCTCCTGTCAGACATCACGGCATTCGAAGGGCTTGGCCAATGGGCCAACCAGGGGCTGCACACTGTCGTGCCGGCGGCCTGTCTTGTCTGGTGGGTGGCCTTCGCCCCGAAGCGCATGCTGGACTATGGAAACCTGCCCATGTTCGTCGTCTGGCCATGTGTCTACGTGGCCTATGCCCTCGCACGGGGGGCGCAGGACGGGGTCTATCCCTATCCGTTCATGGACCTCGCCACGCGCAGCTCCGCCGAAGTCGTCCTGAACCTTGCAGGCCTGCTTATCGTGCTCCTCATCGGGGGCGTGGTCTTCGTGATGATCGGGAAATTCACGGACCGCTAGCGCCCGAACCGCATCGTCGCAGGGGTCTGCGCCAAATCTTCGACGCACGTTTGCCCCGCGCCCGGATCGACCGGCAGCGCATCCCGGCCCATGTCGGACCGGATGTTCCGGGTTGGTCCCAAGATGAGTTTTTCTTCCAAGATGAATGGGGCGTCGGGCGTCATTCAGCCGGGAGGTTCGGGCGCGTCCGTGCGGGGAGCACCCGCAGGATGAGGGCGATGACCCAACCGAGCGCACAGATCGCCGCGGTGCCGAGCACGAATGCCGCGAAGGCCATCGGAGCCGAAGCACCAAAGCCTGCGAAAGGCCCCCACATGCCGCCCCCGATCACCTGCGCCCCCAGAGTGGCCGCGAAGACACCCGCCGTGGCGATTGTCAGGGCCCCGACGCCGAGGGCGATGGATGGACGCGCGGTGAAGCTGCCAAGAGCCCGGCGGAAGCCGCGCACCTGTTGGCCGAAATCCTGCCCGATGGCCAGCAGCGCCGGGACCATCAGCAGCACGATCACCATCCCGAAGCCAAGACCGTAGACCAAAGTGATCACCGTGGGCTTGAGGAACTGCGCATCCTGCGAACCTTCATAAAGCAGCGGCGCGAGGCCCAGAACAGTCGTCAGCGTGGTCAGAAGGACCGGGCGCAGGCGGTCGCAAGCTCCGTCGACGATGGCAGGGATCAGCCCGCGGTTTTCGGCATATTCGTCGATCGTCGTCACCAGCACGATGGAATCGTTGATGATGATGCCGGTCATGCCGATCAGGCCCACCACCGTGAACAGGCTCAGCGGCACGTCCCACGCCACATGGCCGAAAATGGTGCCGACAAGGCCGAAGGGAATGATCGCCATGACCACCATGGGCCGCAGCCAGCTGGCGAAGATCCAGGCCAGGACGATGTAGATCCCGACAAGACACAGGATGAAACCGGTCAGCGCGTCGGAAAGGAATTCGGCCTCATCCTCGGCCAGACCCGACAGCCGGGTCGAGATGCCGAATTGTTCCTCGATCCGGGGCACGATGACTTCGCGCAACTCGGTCATCACCGCCTCGGCGCGGGCGGGGTCGTCTTCGCCGAGATCGCCGGTGACAGAGATCAGCCGCACGCCGTTCTCGCGCTGGATGGTGGAAAAGCCCTGCCGCGCGGTGACCGTGACGATGTCGGCCAGCGGCACGTATTGACCGGAGGCGGCGCGCAGCAACGTGCGGTCAAGGAAATCCGCGGTCAGTTCGCCCGACGGCAATTCCACCCGGATCGACGCGGTGCGGGGACCATCGGGAAAGCTTGCCGCCTCGATCCCTCCCAGACGGTTGCGCAGCGTGCGGCCAAGCTCTGCGATCTCGAAGCCCAGCGCCTCGCCCTGTGGCGTCAGTTCCAGCGACAATTCCTCGCGGTCATAGGCCATGCTGTCTTCCAGCCCGGTGACCTCGGGGTAGACGCCCAGCGCGGTCTGCAGCGCCTCGGAGGCGGCCTTGAGCGTGGCGGTATCGGCACCGAAGATCTGAACGTCGATGCTGTCGCCGCCCGGCCCGCCGCGCCAGCCGCGAAAGCTGAGATCCTCGGTCAGTGGCAGTTGGCGGACTTCGTCCTGCAACGCGGCGGCGAAGGCGAAACTGGAATAGCCAGGGCGCAGGTCGGCCTCGATCAGCTCGATCGAGAGCGCGCCCAGAAGGTCCGCATCCTTGTTCTCGGCGCCGCCAAGGCCGCGCCCGCTATTGCCGCCGATCTCGGCCAGAACGTAAGCCAGCGGGTTGACGCCGAACTCCGCCTCCGCAGCAAGGCCGACCGCTTCCGCGGCGCGCTGCAATTCGCGCAACTGTTCCATCGTGTCGGCCCGCGTGGCGCCATCGACCATGGCGAAATTGCCCGTGACCGACCCGGTCTCGGGCGCGTTGAAGAAGCGGAACACCACGTCACCGCGAATGAACTGCGCCGTCTGCGTGGACAGGATCAGGATCATGGCGGCCACCACCGGGTAGCGCGCCCAGACGACGAAACGCATCAGCGGGCGGAACAGCGTGCGGTTGACCCAGTCGAACCCCCGGTTCACCAAGCGGCTCGGCATGTCGTACCAGTGGGTCTTGGCGGAGTGGGCCAGCGCATGGGCCATGTGGTTGGGCAGGATCAGGAAACATTCCACCAGCGAGGCCATCAGAACCACGATGACGGTAAAGGGAATATCCGCGATCAGGTTGCCGAAGGTGCCGCCCACAACGACGAGACCCGCAAAGGCAAGCACCGTGGTGACGGTGGCCGAGAAGACCGGCGCGGCCATGCGGCGCGCGGCGGTTTCGGCGGCGACAACGGGTGCCTCGCCCAGATGGCGCGCACGGTAATCGGCATGTTCGCCCACCACGATCGCGTCGTCGACCACGATCCCGAGCGTTATGATCAACGCGAAAAGCGAGATCATGTTGATGGTGATGCCGGCCAGATACATCAGGGCGATGGCGGCCGTCAGGGCCACCGGGATGCCCATCGCCACCCAGAACGCGGTGCGCGCGTTCAGAAACAGAAACAGCAG
>CAZTUG010000058.1:0-21152 GCA_964615955.1 uncultured Roseicyclus sp. | reverse complement strand
TACGCGGAATCGGGCGGTCAGGTGGGGGATACCGGAACGATCCGGACGGAGTCCGGTCTTGTGACGGTGACGGATACGCGCAAGGTGGCGGATGTGTTCCTGCATGTCGGCACGGTTGCCGAAGGTCATGTCGCCACAGGGCAGGGGGCGGAGCTGGTCGTCGATCACGCCCGCCGGACGACGATCCGGTCGAACCATTCCGCCACGCACCTGCTGCACGAAGCGCTGCGGCGCGCGCTGGGTGATCACGTCGCGCAGCGCGGATCGCTGAATGCGCCGGATCGGCTGCGGTTCGATTTCAGTCACGGCAAGGCGTTGAGCCTTGAAGATCTGTCGCGGGTCGAGGCGGAGGTGAACCAGTTCATCCGCCAGAACGCCCCGGTGGAGACGCGGATCATGACGCCCGACGATGCGCGCGCGCTGGGGGCGCAGGCGTTGTTCGGCGAGAAATACGGCGACGAGGTGCGCGTCGTTTCGATGGGCACGCTGCCCGGCTCGGCCAAGGGC
Source organism: uncultured Roseicyclus sp. (assembly GCA_964615955.1). Taxonomy (GTDB): domain Bacteria; phylum Pseudomonadota; class Alphaproteobacteria; order Rhodobacterales; family Rhodobacteraceae; genus Gymnodinialimonas. The sequence goes on along the minus strand of CAZTUG010000058.1, from coordinate 20,645 downwards.
GCCAGGGGCGACACCTATTCGCTGGAGTTGTGCGGCGGCACGCATGTGCGGCGCACCGGCGATATCGGGGTGTTCGTGACGCTTGGGGACAGTGCCTCCAGCGCCGGGGTGCGCCGGATCGAGGCGCTGACCGGCCCTGCCGCCTTCGACTATCTCAGCGCGCAGGATCATCGGATGGGCGCGCTGGCGCAGGAATTGAACGCGCAGGCGGGGGACGTGCTGGACCGGGTGAAGGCGTTGAAGGACGAACGCCGCAAGCTGGAAAACGAAGTGGCGCAGTTGCGGCGAGAACTGGCGATGGCAGGCGGCGGCGCGGCCCCCGCTGTGGAAACCATCAACGGGATCGCTTTCCACGGTCAAGCGCTGAGCGGTGTGACCGGCAAGGATCTTGCGGGGATCGTGGACGAACACAAGGCCCGGCTCGGGTCGGGCGCGGTGGTCCTGATCGCCGATACCGGCGGCAAGGCGGCCGTGGCTGCGGGCGTGACCGATGACCTGACGGGGCGGCTCAGCGCCGTGGACCTCGTGCGCGCCGCCGTCGCCGAACTGGGCGGCAAGGGCGGCGGCGGCCGTCCCGACTTTGCCCAGGGCGGCGGCAGCGATGCCAGCCGGTCCGACAAAGCCATCGCGGCGGCCCAAGCCGTCCTCAAGGGAGCCTGAAACCCATGCCCAAAGCCTACTGGATCGCCCATGTGACCGTCACCGACGACGCGTCCTATGCGAAATACGCGGCCCTCGCCGGGGAGGCCATCGCGGCCCATGGCGGCACCTTTCTTGCCCGCGGTGGACGCGCGATCCAGAAGGAGGGCCGCGCCCATCCGCGCAACGTGGTGGCCCTGTTCCCAAGCCTCGACGCCGCGAATGCATGTTATGACAGCGATCTCTACCAACAGGCGATGAGCCATGCGATCGGCGCGTCGGAACGCGACCTTGTCCTGATCGAAGCGCTGGATTGACTTGACGCCGCCCGATGCGCCCTAGCTTGCCCCGCTAATGGCCAGACAGGATGACCTTGTTCCCATGACTTCGCCCATCATCTACTGGGTCCGGCGGGATTTCCGCCTGTCGGACAACCCCGCCCTCGTGGCCGCGAGCGCGTCCGGCGCGCCGGTGATCCCCGTCTTCGTTTGCGACGAGGTGGTCGAGGGCCATGGTGCCGCGCCGAAATGGCGCCTCGGGCTGGGGGTGGAGGCCTTCGGCAAGGCGCTGGCGGAGGCCGGGTCGCGGCTGATCCTGCGCCGGGGCGACGCGCTGGCCACCCTGCGCACCCTGATCGCGGAAACCGGCGCGCAGGCGGTGCATTGGAACCGGCTCTACGATCCGCTGAGCCGCAAGCGGGACGAGGCGGTGAAGGCCGCGCTGAAAGGTGACGGGATCGAGGCCACCAGCCACAACGGCCATGTCCTGTTCGAGCCCTGGACGGTGGAGACTCAGACCGGCGGCTTCTACAAGGTCTATACGCCGCTGTGGAAGGCGGTGCGCGACCGCGATCCGGGCGCGGCGCTGAGTGCCCCGACCATCCCCGCGCCCGGCGAATGGCCCGCAAGCGACGCGCTGGCCGACTGGCGGCTTGGCGCCGCGATGAACCGGGGCGCGGATGTGGTGGCGGAGCATCTCAATATCGGGGAGGCCGCCGCGCGGGGACGGCTGGCGAATTTCATCGCCCACAAGATCGCCGATTACCGCGACACGCGCGACAGTCTCGATGTCGACGGCACCTCGGAGTTGAGCGAAAACCTTGCCTACGGCGAGATCAGCGCGCGCGCCTGCTGGTGGGCGGGCCAACGCGCGATGGCGGATGGCAAGGCGGGGGCCGAGCATTTTCTGAAGGAGGTCGTCTGGCGCGACTTCGCCTATCACCTCGTGCACCACACGCCGCATATCACCACCGAAAACTGGCGTGAAGGGTGGGATGCCTTCCCGTGGCGGACCGATCCCGACGCGCCCGACGTTCTGGCCTGGAAGCAGGGCCGCACCGGCCTGCCGATCATCGACGCCGCCATGCGCGAGATGTACGTGACCGGCCGGATGCACAACCGCGCGCGGATGCTGGTGGCGTCTTACCTGACCAAACACATGATGACCCATTGGAAGATCGGGATGGACTGGTTCGAGGAGTGCCTTGTGGACTGGGACCCCGCGTCCAACGCGATGGGCTGGCAGTGGACGGCCGGATCCGGCCCCGATGCGGCGCCCTATTTCCGCATATACAACCCCGACACGCAGGCCGAGAAGTTCGATGGTGCGGGCCGCTACCGGCGAAAATGGCTGGCAGAGAACACCGCGCAGCCCTCTGCGACGGCGCTGTCGTTTTTCGAGGCGATCCCGCGGTCCTGGGGTCTGTCGCCCGGCATGAGCTACCCCGAAAGACCGATCGTCGGCCTTGCAGAAGGGCGCGAGCGCGCGCTTGCAGCCTACGAGGACCGCAACTTCTGAACCAATGCGCCCGTGCCTCTTGCACGCCACCTGCAACGGTCGCGTGATGGGGGCTTGCCGAAATCAACCGTGCCTTACATCCTCCGAGGCAGGGAAAAGGGAAAAGAATGACCGCACTTACGTCGCTTGAGGGGCAGAACGATCTGCCGCGCTATTTCAGGGCCGTGTTCGAACAGGCCCATGCGCTGGAACATGGGCGCCTCGATTTCCACCTGCCCGATGGGCGTGTCTTTCGGGTAGAGGGCAAGAAACCCGGCCCGGTGGCCGAGTTGCACATCCACAACGTCGACATTTTCGCGCGGCTGATCCGCGAGGGCGACCTTGGGTTTTGCGAGGCCTATCTCGATGAATGGTGGTCCACGCCGGACCTTCAGGGATTCCTCGATCTTGTTCATGCCGACAACGACGACCTTTACGACGGCTTTCTCGGCATCAAGATCGTGCGCGCCTATGAACGGTTCCGCTTCTGGCTGATGCGCAACACCAAGCGACAGGCGAAGAAGAACATCTCGGCCCATTACGACCTGGGCAACGCGTTCTACGGCCTCTGGCTGGACGACACGATGACCTATTCCAGCGCCCTGTTCGAGAGTGGGCAGGAAAGCCTGGAGGCGGCGCAGATTGCCAAATACGCCTCGCTGGTGGACCAGATGGGGGCGCAGCCGGGCGATCATGTGCTCGAGATCGGCTGCGGTTGGGGCGGCTTCGCGGAATATGCCGCGCGCGACCGGGGCCTGCGCGTGACCGCCCTGACCATCAGCCAGCAGCAGCATGATTACGCGGTCAAGCGCATCGCGGATGCGGGATTGGGCGATGTTGTGGAGATCAAGTTGCAGGATTACCGTGACGAACGGGGCACATATGACGGCATCGCGTCCATCGAGATGTTCGAGGCCGTGGGCGAGAAATACTGGCCGGTCTATTTCGACACGTTGCGCGCCTGCCTCAAGCCCGGCAAGCAGGCCACGTTGCAGGTCATCACCGTGCAGGACAAGCGTTGGGACATTTACCGAAACGGCGTTGATTTCATTCAGAAATACATATTTCCCGGGGGAATTCTTCCGGCTCCGAAGGTGCTGAAGCGGGCGGTTCGGAATGCCGGTCTGGAGGTCGCGCATTCGGTCGAGTTCGGCGAAAGCTACAGCTTGACCTGCCGCCGCTGGCACGAGACATTCAACGCCCGGTGGGACAAGATCGCGGCCCTTGGCTTCGACGAACGGTTTCGGCGGATGTGGAATTTCTACCTGGCCTCTTGCGCGTCCACGTTCCATTTCGGAAATTGCGACGTGACGCAGATCACGGTGCGCAAGCCGCTGTGACGCTGTCGGCCCCGGTTCATCCATCGGGGCGACACGAACAAGGGAGCGATCCGACGATGCCAACGGGTGCGAAACTGGTCGGAAGCCTGCTGTTCTTCGCAGTGGCCTGGTATGCCGCGCTGCAGGTGATCCCGACATTCCCGGAAGGCACGCCGATGCGCTACTTCCCCCTGACCATCGCGTGTATCGGGTTGTGGCAGGGCTGGTATGTGATGGGCAACCGTGCCGGGGCCGGGTTTTCGGCGGCGATCGCCAACGGGTTGCGCGTTTCTGTCCAGATCGCGTTTTTCGGGCTGCTCTTGTTTTCGCTGCGCACCATGTTCATTCGTTCGGCAGGCGGCACCTATGGCGCGGATCCGTTCAGTGCGGTGGTGGCGGCGTTGGAACTTTATGTCGAGTATTTCCTGCAGTCGCTGACCATCGAGATCTGGGGCGCGCTGTTCGTTGGCGGCATCATCGGGGGCATCGGCACCGAGATGGCAGCGCGGGCCTGGCGTTAGGGCATGACACCGATCTTCCTGTTCGGCACGTTGTGTCATCAGCCATTGCTGGATCTGGTCGCAGGGGCCGAGCTGCGGATGGAGCCTGCCGCCCTGGAAGGCCATCGCGCCGCCTGGGTCGAGGGCGCATCCTGGCCGATGCTGGAGAAGCGCGACGGTGCCCGGGTCGCGGGTGCGCTGATCGCCCCCGGGCCGCACGCCCTGATGCGGCTGGATTATTACGAGGCCTGCTTCGGCTACCTGCGCAAGCCGGTCCGGGTAATCCGGGGCGGGGCCGAGGTCGACGCGGCGGCGTGGTTCCCGCCCGAACAGACCGGCACGCCGGGGGCTGATTGGTCGCTGCAGACATGGGCGCGGGACTGGGGGGAGGTGCAGCTTCTGGCCGCCGCCGAGGTGATGCGCCAGATCGGTCGCGAGGCCCCCGAAATCGTTGCCCGCCGCTTTCCAATCATTCGCGCGCGGGCCGAGGCCTACGGGCGTGCGGCGCGCTGGCGCAGGCCGGGCCATGTCGGCAGCGGTTTCGGCCGCGCCGATGCGGTGCACCACTCGTCCCGGCATGTCCATGACGGGTTCTTCAACACCGAAGAGATGCGCGCCACGCATGCCCGGTTCGACGGCACCTCCTCCGGGCCGCTGACGCGGTGCGTCTTCCGGGTTGCCGATGCGGTGACGGTGCTGCCCTACGATCCGGTGCGCGACCGTATCCTGCTGCTGGAGCAGTTCCGGTTCGGACCTTTCGCCCATGGCGATGCGAATCCGTGGCTGCTGGAGCCTATCGCGGGTCTTCTGGATGCCGGGGAAACGGCGGAGGCGACGGCGCGGCGAGAGGCGCGGGAAGAGGCCAATCTGGACCTTGGCACGTTGCATTTCGTGGGCCGCTATTACCCGACCCCGGGGGGCGTGGCGCAGGTGCTGTTCTCCTATCTCGGCATTGCAGATCTGCCCGACGGCACGGCCGGGCTTGGCGGCCATGCGGGGGAGGGCGAGGATATCCTCAGCCACCTCGTGCCCTATGATCTGGCCTGCCGGATGCTGGCGGAGGGCGACATGGCCAATGCGCCCCTGATCGTGTCGATGCACTACCTGATGCTGCATCGCGACCGGTTGCGCGCGGATGTGCGATCGGGTTGAGGTCGCGCGCGCAAGGGCCTAACCATGGGCAACCTTCTGTCCGTGAAAGGCGCCGCGCCATGACGACCCATCCCGACCTTGCTTCTGCCATAGGCAACACGCCCCTGATCCGCCTGCGCCAGGCGTCCGAGGCGACGGGCTGCGAGATCCTCGGCAAGGCCGAGTTTCTCAACCCCGGCCAGTCGGTGAAGGACCGCGCCGCGCTTTACATCATCCGCGACGCCGTGGCGCGCGGCGACCTGCGCCCCGGCGGCACGATCGTGGAAGGCACGGCGGGAAATACCGGGATCGGGCTGGCGTTGGTCGGCGCCTCTTTGGGCTTCAAGACCGTTATCGTCATCCCCGAGACGCAGAGCCAGGAAAAGAAGGACATGATCCGCATCGCGGGGGCAGAGTTGATCCAGGTGCCTGCCGTGCCCTATTCCAACCCCAACAACTACGTGAAGTATTCGGGCCGCCTTGCCGAACGCCTGGCGCAGTCCGACCCGAACGGTGCGATCTGGGCGAACCAGTTCGACAATACCGCCAATCGACAGGCCCATGTCGAGATGACGGGGCCCGAGATCTGGGACCAGACGGGCGGCGCCGTGGATGGCTTCGTATGTGCGGTCGGGTCGGGCGGGACGCTGGCCGGCGTGGGGATGGCGCTGCAACCCAAGGGCGTGAGGATCGCGCTGGCGGACCCGGAAGGATCGGGTCTCTACAAGCTCTATACCGGGCAGGAGGCGGGCGGCGACAGCATCACCGAGGGGATCGGGCAGGGGCGCATCACCGCGAACCTCGAAGGCTTCACGCCGGACGCGTGCTACAAGATCCCCGACGCCGAGGCGCTGCCGATTGTCTTTGACATCCTCGCCCGGGAAGGTCTTTGCCTTGGCGGATCTTCGGGCATCAACGTCGCGGGCGCGATCCGCATGGCGCGCGACCTTGGTCCCGGCCACACCATCGTGACGATCCTGTGCGATTACGGGACACGCTACCAGTCCAAGCTGTTCAACCCGGAATTCCTGCGCGAAAAGGGCCTTCCGGTTCCCGCCTGGATGGACGGGCCTGGGCGCGACGTGCCGAGCGTCTTTGCGGAATGAGGGGCCCGACGCTGAGGAATATGGCGGCGATCCTGGTGATGCTGGCCGGTGTGCTTGGCGGGCCGATCGGACCGCTTGCGGTGCATGCGCAAGCTGTTGCTCCCGCCGATGCACCGTCTGGATCTCCGGTCGATCCCGCGGCAGGTCCTGCTGCCGCAGACGCACCGACGCCTGCCGCGACCATCGATTATGACGAATGGGAAGCCGTCGCCGAAGGGGCCGAGCGGCTGATCGAGGACGGCACCGCCGCCACCGTTGTCTTGCAGACCCAACGAAACGACCTTGCGCGGTGGCGGGCGCAGTTCCTTGCCGCCGATACCGCCAATTCTGAGCGCACCGCGACGATACAGGCGCAGATCGACGCGCTGGGGCCTGCCCCCGCGGAGGGAGAGAGTGAACCAGATCCCATCGCCGAACGCCGCGCCATCCTGCAAGACCGACTGGCGGAGGCGCAAGTGCCGCGCCTGCGTGCCAACGAGGGCTACAACCGTGCCAATGGCCTGATCGCTGAAATCGACGCGATCCTGAGCGAGCGCCAGACCGAAGCGCTGCTGGAGCTTGAGCCGTCCCCGCTCAACCCGGTGAATTGGGCCTCGGCCCTGCGGGCGCTGGCAAATGTCGTCGTTGCAATCCGGGCAGATATCACCGAGCGGATGGCCGACCCCGATATCCGCGCGTCCATGACAGACAATGGCCCGGCCCTGCTTGGGCTGATTGTCGTGGGACTCTTCATCATCTTGCGCGCCCGCACCTGGGTGGCGCGCCTTGGCGAGCGTTTTCTCGACAGCGATGGCCGACGCGGGCGCACCGCGCTGGGGTTCGTCGTATCGCTCGGACAGTTGATCCTTCCGGTCCTTGGTTTCTCCCTGTTCGTCCTGGCCTTCGTCGTGTCCGACCTCCCGTCCACGCAGACGACGACCATTCTTTCGGCCGCCTTGACGTTGATCGTCGCGGTCTATGCCGCCATGTGGCTGGCCGGACGTCTGTTTCCCGACCACGAAGACCGACCCGCAGCCTTCGACGCCACGCCGGGTCAGCGCACGGTGGCGCGGTGGGTGATCTTCCTGATCGGCCTGTTGACGGGCCTTGGCAATTTCATGGAGATCGTGGCCGGCCTGGACATTGTCCCGCCCGCGGCTCGCGGCGTGCTGGTCGTGCCGGTCCATATCGGTCTGGGCCTGTGCTACCTTCGTCTGGCCGGCCTTTTCCGCCGGTTCAGGGACAGCAACGCCGCCGCCGAGCGATCGGGCATCGCACAGCGCGTGCTTGGGCCGCTGACCACGGCGATTTCCGTTATTGCGGTCGTGGGGCCTGCGCTTGGCATTGTCGGCTACGTCAATGCGGCCGAAGCGCTTATGGTGCCGACAGCCCAGACCCTGTTCATCCTCGGTCTCCTCGTGGCATTGCATTCGGTCACGCGCGACCTCTATGCGGTGGCGTTCCGTGCCACTTCGCAGGCCGCCTCGGACGCGCTGTTGCCGGTGCTGGTCAATCTTGCCCTGTCCATGGTCGCGCTGCCGGTCCTTGCCCTGGTCTGGGGCATGCGGACGGAGCGTCTGGGCGATCTGTACAACCGGGCGCTGGAAGGGTTCACGCTTGGGGCCACGCGGGTCACGCCGGGGACCGTGCTGGCGGTCATCCTTATGTTCGGCCTCGGCATCTTGGTCACCCGGTTGCTCCAGGGCGCGTTGAAATCAACGATCCTTCCGCGCACCAGCCTTGATGTCGGTGCCCGCAACGCGGTGACTGCCGGCGTAGGGTATGTCGGTATCGCGCTGGCGGCGCTGATTGCCGTGACCAGTGCGGGCATCGACCTGACGGCGCTTGGCTTCGTTCTGGGGGCCTTGTCAGTCGGCATCGGTTTCGGTTTGCAGAACGTGGTGTCGAACTTCGTGTCCGGCATCATCCTGCTGATCGAGCGGCCGATTTCCGAAGGCGACTGGATCGAGGTCAATGGCAACATGGGGATCGTCAAGGGCATCTCCGTGCGGTCCACAAGGATCGAGACCTTTGACAAGACCGACCTGATCGTGCCGAACGCCGATTTCATTTCGGGCACGGTGACCAACTGGACGCGGGGCAATACCATCGGCCGGGTGATGCTGAGTGTCGGCGTGGCCTATGGCACAGACACCCGCAGAGTGGCCGCCATTCTCCAGGAAATCGCCGAGGGCCACCCCGACGTGTCCCGCTTTCCCGAGCCGGGCGTGGATTTCATGGGCTTCGGAGCCGACAGTCTCGATTTCCGGGTGCGTGTGATCCTGAAGGACATCAACCTGTTCATCAAGGTCCAGACCGAACTTTACCACCAGATCGCCGAGCGCTTCGTCGCGGAGGGGATCGAAATTCCGTTCGCGCAGCGCGACATCTGGTTGCGCAACCCCGAAGCCCTGCGGACCAGTGCCACACCCGATACCATGCCGTCCCCCGACTCCGCGAAAGATGCCTGAATGACCACCGCGCCCCTTTTCCTCGACGAGCCCTACCGCAAGACCGCCAATGCCCGGGTGATCGGCCTGACGGAGGAGGGCGGCATCATTCTGGATCGCACCATCTTCTACCCGCGCGGCGGCGGGCAACCCGGCGACAGCGGCACGCTCGATTGGGCCGGGGCGCGCATAACCATCGCCACGGCAGTGAAAGGCGAGTCCGGGGCCATCGTCCTCGTCCCGGCAGAGCCGATGCCCCTGCCCGGGATAGGGGCGGAGGTGGAGCAGCGCCTCGATTGGGACCGGCGCTTCGGACATATGCGCATCCACACCGCCCTGCATCTGCTGTCGGTCGTGATCCCGTTGCCGGTGACCGGCGGGGCCGTCGCCGCCGAGCGGGGGCGGCTCGATTTCAGCATGCCCGATGCGCCCGAGGACAAGGCGATCCTTGAAGGGCAATTGAACGCGCTGGTGACCCGCGATCTGCCGGTCTCGGTCGACTACATCACCGAGGCCGAGTTGGACGCCAACCCGGGCCTCGTGAAGACGCTGTCGGTTCAGCCGCCGAGGGGGAACGGGCGCATCCGCCTGGTGCGCATCGGGGAGGGCACGGAGCAGGTCGATCTGCAACCCTGCGGCGGAACCCACGTGACCTGCACCGCGGAGATCGGCAAACTGGCCATCACCAAGATCGAGAACAAGGGCCGCCAGAACCGCCGGGTGACGATCGCACTGGTGTGATCGGCTTGCCGTCGCCCGATCCGGAGCGGTATCATGGAGCGCCGGAAGGAACCGGCCGGACAGCTACGCATTGCCCCTTGATCAATGGGCGGAGCGCCGTTATCCCGCATCCCCACGGACAGGTGGCCGAGTGGTCGAAGGCGCACGCCTGGAAAGTGTGTAGGCGGGAGACCGTCTCCAGGGTTCGAATCCCTGTCTGTCCGCCACCATCCGCTTTCAGCCGCCCCATTATCCCGTCGCGTCGGGATTATCCCGCTGTTCTGGCTGGTTATGCGGGACGGGCCGAGCATGGTCCATGGTGCGGGCTGGACGTGCTGCGCCCGGTCGTGGTCCTGCTTCTGCGCAGATCAGCGTGCGCTTGCGCGCGTGCGGGTCAGGCATCGTAGCGCGTCGGACCGCGGCGGCTTGCGTCTACCGGGGTGGTCAGCACGCTGGCCTGATGGGCGCGTTGTTCGCAGCCAGACCGCGGGCAAATGCGGCAGTTTATGCCGATCTGGGTGAACGGAGCGCCTTGCAGGGCCACTCCCTCGGCATAGCCGATTTCCGGTCCGTGGGCGATGGTGCACCCCATCGCCACGGCAAGGCGGTTGTCCTGGCCATGGCGTTCGAAGATGGGCCGGTCCACTGTGCGGGCGAAGACGAAGTACTGCGATGCGTCGGGCATTTCGACCAATTGCGGCACAATGCGCCCCGGCAGTCGAAAGGTCATGTGCACATCCAGCCGGGGACAGGCGCCGCCATACTCGGCCAGATGAAAATCCGTGGCGTTGAACCGCTTGGTCACGTTGCCTGCCTTGTCCACGCGCAGGAAGAACAAGGGAACGCCCTGTGCGCTTTCGCGTTGCATGGTGGTGGCGCGGTGGCAGGCTTGTTCGAAACTGACGCCGAAGCGGGTTGCCAGATGGTCGAAATCGTATTTCGACGCCCGTGCTTCAGCCAGAAAGGCATCGTATGGCATCAACACCGCCGCAGCGAAGTAATTGGCCAGTTCGACGCGGCAGCGGGACTGCCCCTGCGGAGAGTCCACGCCCGAGCCTTTCAATAATGCCTCCAGCGCATCGCGGCATTCGATCAGGCCCAGCACATGGGCAAGCTGAAAGACACGGTTGGGATGGTCGAGCGCTTCTGACAGGCGCAGTTCCGCCTTGGCCTGATCATAGTGGCGCAAGCTCAGATCCATGTCGCTGACCCGGACCAGCCGCACCGAAATGCCGTGACGCTGAAACAGGCGCGACTTGAGCGCCGCATATACATCGTCTGTGGGCGGTGGCTCGGCGGGCCAGAAGGATTCTGCTGCCTGCTCCAGAACCGGGAAGTGATTTCGCTGGCGGCGGAAGAAGTGATGCACGGCCCCTTCGGGCGAAGACGCAAAGACCGGACCCATCTCGTCCGGGCGCGCCGCAAGGGCAAGCAACTGGTCGGACGCGGCCTGATAGGCGCGGTGCAGCCGCAGGAACGCCTTGATCAGACGGGGCGCATGGGTTTGCGCGGCGCGCAGTTCCTGCAGATCGGGACCGATCTCATCGAACAGGGGATCATGCAGAACGCCACGCAGATCGGACAGTTGCGGGCCGGTGCCGTCTTCCGCGATGTCGTGCCAGTCCACATCGTAGTGTTCGAACAGGCGCAACAGCAGCGCGACCGAAACCGACCTCTGATTGTTCTCCAGCAGATTGACATAGGATGGGCTGATGCCAAGACGCTTTGCCATCTGGGCCTGTGTCTCGGACGCGTCATGGCGCAGGCGGCGCAGATGTGGGCCGATGAAAGTCTTGCGCATGGACACCACACAGCGCTTGGAAAAGTTGATTTTACAATATTACAAAACGGAGATTTTGTAAACTCTCGCATTTACAGCAGAACCCGCTTTCAGTCGCAGCAACGGTCCGGTTTCTGCCATGCTCCCTCAACAGGGAGGATTTGACCATGCAGACCGGCCTTCGGACGGGCACAGCCCATTTGTTCATTCCCGGCCCGACAAATGTGCCTGCGGACGTGCAGCGCGCGATGATCGTGCCGATGCAGGACCATCGCGCACCGGATTTCGCCGTGCTGCTGGGGCAGGTGCTGGACGGGTTGAAGCCCGTCTTCGGCACACAGGACGCGCGGATAGCGCTGTTTCCCGGCTCCGGCACGGCTGCATGGGAAGCCGCGATCACCAATACGCTGTCGCCCGGCGACAAGGTCTTGATGACCCGTCACGGACTGTTTTCGGAGCTTTGGGCGCGGATGGCGCATTCGCTTGGCCTGAGGGTTGAAACCATCGACCTGGCCTGGGGTGCACCGTGCCCGGTCGCGGAAATCGCGCGGCGTCTGGGTGACGATCGTCACGGCGAGATCAAGGCGGTGTTTGTCACCCACAACGAAACCTCCACGGGGGTCACCTCGGATGTGCCCGGCGTGCGCCATGCGCTTGATAGCTGTTTCCACGACGCGCTGTTATGTGTGGACGGTGTGTCCTCCATCGGCTCGGTCCGGTTCGAGATGGACGCCTGGGGGGTCGATCTTGCCATTGCCAGCAGCCAGAAGGGCCTGATGTGCCCTGCCGGTCTGGGCATTCTGGCGGCAAGTCCGCGCGCCATAGCGGCGATGCAGTCCAGCACCATGGCCCGCAGCTTTCTGGACCTGTCGGCCATGCTGACGGCGCATGATGCGGGATCGTTCTGTTTTACCCCACCCGCGCAACTGCTGCACGGCATGCGGGCCGCCTTGACGCGATTGCAGGACGAAGGACTGGACGCGGTTTTCGCGCGGCATCGCAGGCTGGCAAGCGGGATCCGCGCCGCCGTCGCAGCCCTTGGATTGAAGACGGTGGCCGAACATCCCAGCGTCGCATCCGACACGGTGACGGCCATACGCACGCCGCAGGAGTTGGATGCCCGCGAGGTCATCGCCATCGCGTCCGACCGATACAACACGCAGTTCGGCGCCGGGCTCGGCCCGCTTGCGGGACGCGCATTCCGCATCGGCCATCTGGGGGATCTGAACGAAGGAATGTGCCTGACAGCCGTTGGCATCGCCGAGTTGTCGTTGAAGGCGGCAGGCGCGCGGCTCGAACTGGGGGCGGGGCTGGCCGCAGCGCAACAGGTCTTTGCGGCCCCGCCCCCCGCGCCGACCCTGTCCATTGCCGCCGAATAAGGAGCGCGTCCGTGAGCCATTCCCTGTTTCCCCTGCGCCGCCAGCGATTGCAACGCTCGACCCTTGCCGTCCCGGCGTCCAATGTCGGCATGATCGAGAAGGCGGCGCAAAGCGCGGCCGATGTGGTCTTCCTCGATCTGGAGGATGCCGTTGCCCCGTCCGAGAAGGCGCAGGCGCGCAAGAATGCCATCACGGCGCTCAATGACATTGACTGGGACGCGATGGGCAAATCGGTCAGCGTTCGGATCAACGGGCTGGATACCGGCTACATGTATCGCGATGTCGTCGATGTCATGGAACAGGCCGGCGACCGCGTGCACATGCTGCTGATCCCGAAACTGGGGGTGGTGTCGGACCTCTACATGGTCGATGCGCTGGTCAACCAGATAGAACAGGCCTGCGGGCTGGCCCGCCGCGTCGGGCTGGAGGCGCTGATCGAGACCGCGCTCGGCATGGCCAATGTCGAGGAGATCGCGCGCCATGCCGCAACGTCGGACTCGCGATTGGAGGCGTTGCATTTCGGTGTTGCCGATTACGCGGCCAGCATGCGCGCGCGGACGGTCAATATCGGCGGGCTGAACCCGGCCTATCCGGGCGATCAGTGGCATGCCTCCCTGTCGCGGATGATCATTGCCTGTCGCGCCTACGGGCTGCGGGCGCTGGATGGCCCGTTCGGGGATTTCGCCGATCCCGATGGCTATATCGCCGCCGCCGAACGCGCGGCTGCGTTGGGGTTCGAGGGGAAATGGGCCATCCATCCCAGCCAGATCGAGATGGCGAACACGGTCTTCAGCCCGCCCGAGGCCGAAGTCACCCGGGCCCGCCGCATCATCGAGGAATTGCGCAAGGCCGAAGCCGAAGGCAAGGGCGCGGCTGCGCTGGACGGCAAGATGATCGACGCGGCCTCCGAGAAGATGGCGATGAACGTGCTGTCGCTGGCCGATGCGATTTCCGCGCGGCGCGCGCCCGCAGATGGCGCAGAATAAGGAGCCATAGGGATGGATATTCACGAACATCAGGCCAAGGATGTGCTGAAGCGCTTTGGCATGCCGGTCCCCGCGGGCGGCATCGCCTTCACCCCCGAACAGGCGATGCACGAAGCGCGGAAACTGGGCTATCCCGTGATCGTCAAGGCGCAGGTTCATGCGGGCGGTCGCGGCGCGGCGGGCGGGGTTAAGTTGTGTCGCTCCGAGGCCGAGGTCAGTGCCTTCGCCCTGTCGCTTCTGGGTCGCAACCTTGTGACCAAGCAGACCGACGCGTCCGGCAAGCCAGTGCATCGGCTCCTCGTCGAACAGGCCACGGAGATCGCCAGGGAAATCTATCTGGGCCTCGTTCTGGATCGAAAGTCGGAACGCATCATGATCGTTGCCTCCCGCGAAGGGGGCATGGAGATCGAGGATCTGGCCGAGGAAAAGCCCGACGCGCTGCTGCGCATGGTGATCGACCCGGCCATGGGGCTGCTGCCCTTCCAGTCGCGGCAACTGGGCTTCAAGCTGGGCCTTGCCGATGACCGGGTCGGGCAATTCGCGACCGTCCTGCGCGCCTGCTACCGCGCGTTCCGCGATCTGGATGCGACGATGGTCGAAATCAACCCGCTGGTGATCACGGGGTCGGGCGATCTGATCGCGCTGGATGCGAAGATGAGTTTCGACACGAACGCGTTGTTCCGCCGTCCCGAGGTCGCAGCGCTGCGAGACGCCGGGCAGGAAGACCCGCGCGAGGATGCCGCTGCCGAACACGGGCTGAACTATGTCGGGCTTGAGGGCGATATCGGCTGCATCATCAATGGCGCAGGGCTCGCGATGGCCACGATGGACATGATCCAGCTGGCCGGGGGCCACCCTGCCAATTTCCTCGATATCGGCGGCGGGGCAAGCCCGGACCGGGTCGTCGCCGCGTTCCGGACCGTGCTGACGGACCCGAACGTATCCGTCATCCTCGTCAACATCTTCGCCGGCATCAACCGTTGCGATTGGGTGGCCGCCGGCGTGGTGCAGGCGTATCGTGAATTGAACCTGTCGCTGCCGGTCGTGGTGCGTCTGGCGGGCACGAATGTCGACGAAGGCCGCCGGATCATCGACGGGTCGCGCTTGCCGCTGATGTCTGCCGATACCCTGGCCGCTGCGGCGAACACCGCCGTCAAGGCCCGACCCACGATCGCTGCCTGAAGGAGCCGCTCGATGTCCATCCTCATCCACGAAGACACCCGCATCATCGTGCAAGGAATGTCGGGACGGATCGGCAGGTTCCATGCCGAGGACATGATCCGCTACGGAACCCAAGTCGTCGGCGGCGTGACCCCCGGTCGGGGCGGGGAAACCGTGCTCGACCGTCCGATCTTCAACACCGTGGCCGAAGCGGTCGAGGCGGTGGGCGCGCAAGCAAGTCTTGTGTTCGTTCCGCCCCCCGGGGCCGCGGATGCGATCATGGAAGCCGCCGAGGCGGGATTGCGCTTCGCGGTCTGCGTGACCGACGGGATCCCGTCGCAGGACATGATGAAGGTCAAACGTTTCCTGCGGCGCTTTCCGGCGGCGCGCAAGATGCGCTTCATCGGGCCCAACTGTGCTGGGATCATCTCTCCGGGGAAGGGGTTCATGGGCATCATGCCGCCGCACATCTACCTTCCCGGGCGCGTGGGCATCGTCGGGAGGTCGGGCACGCTGGGATATGAGGCCGCCAGCCAGATGAAGGCGCTGGGCATCGGCGTGTCCACCTCCGTGGGGATCGGGGGCGATCCGATCAATGGCTCAAGCTTCCGGGACATACTGGAATTGTTCGAGAATGACCCCGAGACCGACGCCGTCGTGATGATCGGTGAAATCGGCGGTCCGCAGGAAGCCGAGGCAGCCGCCTATGCCCGCGATCACATGTCGAAACCCGTCGTCGCCTATATCGCCGGGCTGTCTGCGCCAAAGGGGCGCAAGATGGGCCATGCGGGGGCGATCATCTCGGCGTTCGGCGAGTCGGCGCAGGAAAAGGTCGAGATCCTGTCTGCGGCAGGCATCACGGTCGCCCCAACCCCGTCGGCAATGGGCGAAACGATTGCGCGCGTGCTGCGCGTGGGGCAGCCTGCATGAGCGGAACCCAAGCGTCCACCGAGCGCGAAGCCGCCACCCCCGAACAGGCGCAAGCGTGGGTCGGGCGGGTAGAAGTGCATAGGGGGGCCGTCGGCCCGGAACTTGCGGGTATGGTGATGGGCGCACTGGGGCATCCAGCCGCCCCCGAACCGCCCATCCATGCCGGTGCGCCCTTGCCGGTGCTCTGGCACTGGGTCGCCTTTCCCGAATTCGTTCCGATCGCCGAAATCGCGTCCGATGGCCACCCAAAGCTTGGCGGGTTCCTGCCGCCCATGCCGTTCAACCGGCGGATGTGGGCGGGAGGATCGCTGGCGTTCAAAGGCCGCTTCGCGATTGGCGAGACGATCACAAAACGTTCGGAAATCCTCAGCGTCGCGTTCAAGACCGGCCATACCGGCGACATGGCGTTCGTGCGCGTGGGCCATGTTTTGCGCGGCGAAGGCAGCGCGCAGATCCGCGAGGAACAGGATATCGTCTACCTGCCGATCCCCGACAGCTTCCGTGCGCCGCGTGCCATTCCCGCCCCCGACGCGCCGATCTTCTCGGAACGGGTCGATATCGGCCCGGTGCGTCTGTTTCGCTACTCGGCGGCGACCTACAACGCGCATCGCATCCACTACGACCGGGACTACGCGACAGGGGCCGAACGCTACCCCGGACTGGTGGTGCATGGCCCGATGCAGGCCACGCTGCTGATGGACGCCGCGATGCGCCATACCGGGGCCGCGCCTTCGCGCTTCAGCTTCCGCGGCGTGCATCCGATGTTCGACGGCCATCTGCATCTGCAGGCCGAAGCCGATGGCGACACGGCGCTGAAGCTGTGCACCGTGGCCCCGGAAGGCCATCAGGGGTTGCAGGCCCGCTTTGAATGGGAGGCGTGACGCCATGGGCATCTTGAACGGCATGCGCGTGATCGAGGGCTCGGCCTTTGTCGCGATTCCGCTGGCGGGCATGACCTTGGCGCAGATGGGCGCGGACGTCATTCGCTTTGACCGGATCGAAGGCGGGCTGGACGCGCAGCGCTGGCCCGTGACGCGCGATGGCCGAAGCTTGTTCTGGGCCGGGTTGAACAAGGGCAAGAAATCCATTGCCGTCGACATGAAATCCCCGCGGGGGCGCGACCTGATCACCCGCATCATCACCGCGCCGGGCAAGGATGCGGGGTTGTTCCTGACCAATCTGCGCGTGCAGGGCTGGATGGATCACGAAACGCTGTCGCGCCATCGGGCGGACCTGATCATGGTGGCCCTTCTGGGCGATCGGCATGGTCGCCCGGCCGTGGACTACTCGGTCAATCCCGCACTGGGCTTTCCCAATGCCACCGGACCCGAGGGCGCGACGGACCCTGTCGCCCATGTGCTGCCCGCATGGGATTGCATTGCCGGCAACATGGCGGTGACCGCGCTTCTGGCCGCCGAACGCCACCGGCTGCGCACGGGGCAGGGGCAGGAAGTGCTGTTCTCGCTCAAGGATGTGGCTGCGGCGATGTTGGGCAATCTGGGAATACTGGGCGAGGTGGCGATCAATGGCACGGACCGGCCCAAATATGGCAATGCCCTGTATGGCGGGTATGGGCAGGACTTTCTCTGCGCGGATGGCAGGCGTGTGATGGTCATCGGCCTGACCGAGAGACAATGGCGCGGGCTGCTCAAGGCGACAGCGACACAAGAAGCGATGGACGCGCTGGAAAACCGGCTGGGTGTGTGTTTCGCGCAAGAAGGTGCGCGCTTCGAACATCGTGCCGCAATAACCGACATCCTGGAGCCGTTCTTCGCGCGCCACGGCGTCGCGGATTTTGCCGACAGTTTCGACCGAAATGGCGTGACCTGGTCGCAATTTCGCAGCTTCGCGCAGGCGGTGACGGAAGATCCCGACCTTTCGCCCGAGAACCCGCTGATCCACATGGTAGATCAACCCGGTATCGGACGTTACCCGACGCCGTCCTCACCGTTCCATTTCTCGGGTGTGCCCCGGGACGCACCCGCCCCTGCGCCCGATCTCGGGGCGGATACAGAAGAGGTTCTGGCCGATGTGGTCGGCCTCACGGACGGCGAGATTGCAGGACTTTTCGATACCGGTATCGTGACAGGTCCACGGTGCCGAGGCCTGCTTTCCAGGGTTGCCCAATGATCGTCGGCCCGCCGTCCGGCCGTTTCTTGGGGCTGGGGCCTTTGGACCTGTCGCGGTCTGGCGGCCGCTCGCCTGAGTGGACCCGGAGCATCCGGGGCGACGCGCCATGGGCACGCGAAGATTGCAGGACCGCCGCAGGACTGCCGTGCGACGTGGACTGGCCGATGGGCGGGTGCTGCGTCATGGCAGATAGACGGCTCGAAGCTCGGCAAGGCGAGCGCCATCGGCATCGAGCAACCTCATGCTCCGACCACCGATCTCGAAGCCCGTGACGTTGGCAAGAACCTCCCCCAAGCGGAGTTCCCAGGTGGAAAGGGGATCGGGGCACGCCATCATCGTGCTCGCCATGCCCTGGGAGAACGAAAGGTCCGAACCGGATGTCGAGAACCCGCCGCGCATCGTGTTGCAACCGACCGACGCGACAACGGTTTGCGCGTTCGTGTCGAACAGCATGAAGGGTTCCCGAAGATTGTCTGTCGGTTCAAGGTCGATCCCGCCCAGGGCGGTGATGGTCCAAACCGCATGGTGCAGGTCCAGCGTCCGGTTGCCGAGACTGCAATCCTCGCCCGGGAAAGCACTTCCGAAGGCTTCGGCGACCATCGTCAGCCTGTTGGGCCCGTCCATCTGTTCGCGCACCGCGATCATCGCGTCCATGGTCACGAAGACGGGTTCGGTCGGTCCGGGGCGGTTTTCCAGATATGCCTGTTCAAGCTCGGGATAATCTCCCTCCTGCGCGATCGGATACGTGCGGCCAGTGGCGCAATGAACGATCGTTGCAGCGTCTGCGAAATATGTCAGCATGCCCGAAACGGGCAGTCTGATCGGACCGGGAAAAAAGGTTTCAGAAAGGACCAAATCCTGCGATCCGTCATCGGACGCGCCACCTGGCCGCAGCCTCTGCGAATTCCGGACCTCGAACACCAAGCTTTCGCCACCCAGATCAAGGACAAGCCCGCCGCGCGCCGGATCGGCATGCCACCGCCCGGCATGGGATGTCGCCCCGGAGGAGAGGTGGAAGCTCTGATCCGGCCAGAGATCGAGTTGCCCGGGTGCATCTGCCGCCGCACTGACATACGAACCGGGGGTCGTGGCGCCATGCGCACCGACAAATGGCGCGATCTCCTGTGCGGCGGCTGCGCATGGGATGCACACAAGCAGGACGGCAGACAAGGTCTTCAGCATCGAGAGGTCCCTTTGCGATTGGATGTGCGGCAAGACGTTTTCCTGTGAGCGTAGAGATCCGGGGGCGTGGTGTGCAACATGGTCATGCCGACCCGCGAGCCACTGACCAGAGACCCGACCGTCCTTCGGCCAATCGCAAAGCCCGCGGGTTGTTCTCTGGGGCTGCGCGGCGCGCATTTCCAGCCCCCTGCGTGCCATGAACGCGGCAGGGGTCATGTTCCCGAGGCCGGACGGACTGTGGGCGGTGGTGCTTGTCGCCGCGCTGCCAGGCGCGATGTCGTGCCATTCGACGCCGGTGCGCTGGCACCTGGACAGGATCGCCATCCTTGCCTCGGCATTGTCCGCCTCCTCGATTGCAGCGCATCCTGCCTCGGCCGGGGGGAAGATGCGGGGCTCAACTCACACCGTTTCCGAGTCGGTGTGCAGGCTGATCCGGACCGTTTCGCGCGGCTCGATCCCGCGATACCGGCGCGGCACACGGCGGCGGTGATCATGGAGACGGCCTCGTTTCGCGATGCCCATGGCGGGGAAATCGCCGGTCTTGCACCGAAACGCGGTGCAAGATGTCGGGCCGATCAAGCGGACCGAAACACCGCCGCAAGCGCGACTGCGCCGAATTTCGTCCTACTATCAGGGCGTTGGAATGGATCGGCTCGCGGCCATAGTGGCGGCGGGGACGGGCCTGCCGTCGATCCTTCGCGGCCAGACCGACGATGTTGCGCGCGGGCCAAGCCTTTCGTGCCGCATCAAGGGGCGCGCAAAATGGCCAGTCGAGCCACTGAAAAACGTTGCGCAGCGCTGTCAGATCCATCATCCTTGATATCTCTGGTATCAACATTGACCGGTGGAGGCGCTTCATATGATCACTGGCCCTCAAATCCGGGCGGCGCGTGCGCTGCTTGGGATCGATCAGAAGTCCCTGGCCCGGATGTCCGGGCTTTCGGTGCCCACCATTCAACGGATGGAAGCCAGCAACAGCTTTGTCGGCGGCATGGTTGACAGCCTGACGCGCGTGGTTGCCGCGATCGAGGCGGGCGGGTTGGAACTGATCGCGGATGGTGCGACCAGCATTGGCGAAGGCCGAGGCGTGCGGCTTCGGCAGCGCGCCCCTGCGCGCGCCGAAGACCCAGTAGCACCGGCCGATCAAGGCGCACAATGATCATAGCAGCTCTCGGCATCGCACTGTGTCTTCTCGCGCTGTCGCTTGCCGCCACAGCGATGCGCGGCTTCGCACCTGCTTCGGGCGTGGTTTACGGGGCCAGCGCGGCCCTGTGCGCTGCGCTGGCGGCAGTCGGCGCCTGGACGCTGCTGACAGAGGCGGCTGCGTCCGGGCTGCGCGTCCCGGTCGGCCTGCCATGGCTGGGCACGCATCTTCGCCTTGACGCGCTGTCGGCGCTGTTCCTGATGCTGCTTGGCACCGGTGCGGCGGCGGCGAGCGTCTATGCGATCGGCTACGGGCGGCACGAGCACGAACCGC
>CAZTUG010000057.1:0-21244 GCA_964615955.1 uncultured Roseicyclus sp. | reverse complement strand
GCCGCGAGGGCACCGGCTGGATGATGCGGGTGATGGAGCGTTTGGTGAAGGGCGAGGCGCAGGTCGAGGAAATCGACATGCTGTTCGACGTCACCAAGCAGGTGGAAGGTCACACGATCTGCGCGCTGGGTGACGCCGCCGCGTGGCCGATCCAGGGCCTGATCCGCAACTTCCGCGACGAGATCGAGGACCGCATCCGCGTGAAGCGCGACGGCACCGTTCAGGTCGCGGCGGAGTAATGCGCCATGTGCCACGGAGCCATCGACCCGAGGCTTGAGATGCGCGACGCCGAGGATCGCGTCCGGGCGTCGGCTGCGGATCTGTCGCGCGCCTCCGTCCCCGAAGGACATGTCCCGCCCGAACTGATCGGCGGCCTGCGCGGCGCCTTTGCCCGCGTTGCGGCCTTGGTGTCGCGACGACCCCGTTTGGACGCGCTGGAGTAACGCCAGCCCGGGCGTCCCCCGGGCGGGACCGGGCGACCCCCGGGCGGGCCTGTGGCGCGCCGGACTCACCCCACGTCCAACCGTCGCACCGCGACTTGCCCCATTTCCGCGCGTTTCCTATCGTTCCGGCAAACTGACCGGACCGGGTTCCCGGATGAGGACCCGGCGCCAATCCTGCGACGATCCGGCGACAATCCGGTGGCATATGGGCAAAAGGGCAAGGGCATGGTTCGGCTCTACTGGTATTCTCTGACGGCGATCTACATCGCCTGCGCCATCGCGGGGGCTGCGATGTGCTATGGCCTCTGGGGCATCGGCGGTGCGATCCTTGGCGCGGTTGCCGGTGGCATGGTCGCCTCGGGCGTGGCGATCGTGCTGAACACGCCGGAACGGATGGAGGCCGCGATCTATATCGTGCTGGCGTTGTTGTTCCTGACGCTTCTGGTCTGGCTGATCATCACCTTCTGGGGGGTGCGGATTTGAGGCTTGCGCCGACCCTCGTTGCGCCGGGTCTTGTGGCGCTGTGTCTGGCGGGCTGCGTCACGCCGCAGGTCTACGTGACCTCCCTCGGGCCGCTTATGGTGCGGCCCGAACCCGATCTGGTGATCTTCAACCCGGTCGTGCTTCCCGATGGCTTCGAAATCGAGCCGACGCCGATCCTTGGCGGTCTTGTCGTGCGCACCCTCGGCGGCCAACCCGTGCCGTTCGAAGCCCGCGATGCGGCGCTTGAGGCGTTGGAGGCCCATTGCATCGATCAGGCCGTGCCCGGCGTGCCGTATTTCTTCGGCTGGCGCGCCGTGGGTGCGCAGTCGTTCTGGTCTGCGGCGGATTGCATCCAGCCTTGATCCGCATGGCAAGAAGGCGCCGAAACCCGCTATAACCAACTCGTGACATTGAATAACCGCGCCCGGAGGCCCCATGCAGGTCGGCGGGAAACAGGGCTGACCTTTCAATGGATGATCCACACATGCTTACCCCCTTTCGCATCGTCGCGGCGGCGGCCGTGATTCTGGCCACGGGCCTGTTCACAACCATCGCGCACGCGCAATCCGACCAGTGGCAGGTTCTTCGGGACGACCCGGAGATCCATTCGGGCCTTGTCGTCATTGCCGTAGGCCGCCATATCCAGAATGTCTGCGACGATATCAGCCCGCGCCTGATCCAGGCCTTCGGGTTCGCCCAGAGCCTTGTGGGCCGCGCATCGGACCTCGGCGTCAGTCGCCGCGAGGTCGATGCCTATCTCGATGACCGCACCGAACAGCAGCGCTACCGCGAGATCATGCGACAGTGGTTTGCGCAGAACGGCGCGGATGCATCCGACGCCGAAAGTGTCTGCCGGGTGGGGCGCGACGAAATTACCGCAGGCTCTCAGATTGGCAGATTGCTCCGGCGGAGTTAGAAGCGGATGCAAGAAGGGTTCGCGCGTCGGCGCGGACACGGATTTGCAGTCCCGCGCCCGGCGCGGAGAAAAGGACCGACCCCATGGCCGATACGCGCAAGATCATCATCGACGGACATGAGATCGAGGTCGATCCCGCCATGACCCTGATCCAGGCCTGCGAGGTCGCGGGGATCGAGATCCCGCGCTTTTGCTACCACGAGCGGCTGACCATCGCGGGCAATTGCCGGATGTGCCTGGTGGAAGTGGTCGGCGGACCGCCCAAGCCCACGGCCTCCTGCGCGATGCAGGTCAAGGATTTGCGACCCGGACCGGAAGGTCAGCCGCCGGTGGTCAAGACCAACAGCCCGATGGTGAAGAAGGCGCGGGAAGGGGTGATGGAATTCCTGCTCATCAACCACCCGCTCGATTGTCCGATCTGCGACCAGGGCGGCGAATGTGACCTGCAGGACCAGGCGATGGCCTATGGCGTCGATTTCAGCCGCTATCGCGAGCCCAAGCGCGCGGCCGAGAAGCTGGAGCTTGGTCCGCTGGTCGGCACTGCGATGACGCGCTGCATTTCCTGCACGCGGTGCGTGCGGTTCATCACCGAGGTCGCGGGCATGCCCGAGATGGGCCAGACCGGCCGGGGCGAGGATGCGGAAATCACCTCTTATCTCGGCGCGACGCTTGAATCCGAGTTGCAGGGCAACATCGTGGACCTCTGCCCGGTGGGGGCGCTGACCAACAAGCCCTACAGCTTCACCGCCCGCCCGTGGGAATTGACCAAGACCGAAAGCATCGACGTGATGGACGCGCTCGGGTCCAACATCCGCGTGGACACGAAGGGCCGCGAAGTGATGCGCATCCTGCCGCGCAACCATGACGGCGTGAACGAGGAATGGCTGAGCGACAAGTCCCGCTATGTCTGGGACGGGCTGCGCCGCCAGCGCCTCGACACGCCCTATATCCGCGAGAATGGCAAGCTGCGGCCTGCGGGCTGGGGCGAGGCGCTTGGCGTGGCTGCGCAGAAGATCAAGGGGGCGGGCAAGGTCGCGGGGCTGGTCGGTGATCTGGTCTCGACCGAGGCCGCTTTTGCGCTGAATGCCCTGGTGGAAGGGCAGGGCGGTGTCGTGGAATGCCGCACCGACGGGGCGAAGCTGCCAGCGGGCAACCGCGCCGCCTATGTCGGCACCGCGCGCATCGAGGATATCGACACGGCGCGGGCGATCCTGCTTGTGGGCACCAACCCGCGCGCGGAAGCGCCGGTGCTGAACGCGCGCATCCGCAAGGCATGGGCGCGCGGCGCGGTGGTCGGGCTGATCGGCGCGGCGGTGGATCTGACCTATGATTACGCCCATCTGGGCACCGACCGGGCGGCTCTGTCCGATCAGCTTGGCGTCGATCACCCGTCCGTCGAGGGCAAGGAGAGCCTTGTCATCGTGGGGCAGGGTGCACTGACCGGCGAGGATGGCGCGGCGGTTCTGGCGGCGGTGCAGGCGTTCTGCGCGGAAACCTCGTCCCGTCTGCTGGTGCTGCACACCGCTGCGGGCCGGGTTGGCGCGATGGACGTGGGGGCCGTGACCGAGGGCGGGATCGTGGCGGCGCTTGACGGGGCGGACGTGGTCTACAATCTCGGCGCGGACGAGATGGAGGTGCCGGCCGGCGCCTTCGTGATCTACCAGGGCTCCCACGGGGACCGGGGCGCGCACCGGGCCGATGTGATCCTGCCTGCCGCCGCCTACACGGAGGAGACGGGCATTTTCGTGAACACCGAAGGCCGCCCGCAACTGGCGCAACGTGCCGCGTTCCCGCCGGGTCAGGCGCGCGAGAACTGGGCGATCCTGCGTGCGCTGTCGGCGGAACTGGGCGCGGTGCTGCCCTTTGATACGATCGCGGCGCTGCGCAAGGCGATGTATGCGGCTGCACCGCATCTCAAGAAGCTTGACGCGGTGGCGACGAACGAGGGGGACGCCTTGCCCATGGGCAAGATGGGGAGTGGTGATTTCGGCACCGCGATCGCGGATCACTACCTGACCAATCCCATCACGCGGGCCTCGGGTCTGATGGCGGAGTTGTCGGCAGGGGTGCGGGCGCGTGGCCAAGCCAGGATTGCGGCGGAATAGGCGCGGTGGACCGCTGCCCACGATCCGCCTTCGCGGGTATCTGCGCCATCGTGACCATGGCCGCCTGCCAGCCCGCCACGGAGGGCCCGACCCTGAACGACGCGCCGCCCGCCACCTATGACGGGGTCGAGACGCGCCTACTGGACCACGATATCGTAAATCTTCGCGCCCGGATGACCGGTGTGGCGACCCGCGCCGATCTTGACGCCTATGCCCGCTGCGCCGCCGCGCAATATGCCCTCATCCGGGGTTACCCGTTTGCGCGACATGTGCGCACAAGTATTACGGAAGAGGGTGGCGTTTGGTCCGCAGATGCGGTTTACACCATCTCGCCGGAACTCCCGCGAGGGTTGCAGACCCTCGAGGCGGAAGTGGTTGCGGCGGATTGCGCGGAGCAAGGGATACCGGCGGTCTGACAGCCGCCCCGTTGCAAGGCCAGAACAAGCCCTCGGGCGCTTGCCCGAACGAGAAAGAGCCCACAGGCGACAGCCTGAACGATCAAGAAAGCGACCCATGGACGGCTTCTTTTCGACTACAACCGGGATCATCGTGATCATTGCCGCCCAATGCCTTCTGGTCCTGGGCTTCGTCATGGTCAGCCTGCTGTTCCTTGTCTACGGCGACCGAAAGATCTGGGCCGCCGTGATGATGCGGCGCGGGCCGAACGTGGTTGGCGTCTTCGGATTGCTGCAAACCGTCGCCGACGCGCTGAAATACGTGGTCAAGGAGGTCGTGATCCCCGCCGGTGCGGACCGGCCCGTGTTCCTGCTGGCGCCACTGACGAGTTTCGTTCTGGCCGTCATCGCCTGGGCCGTCATCCCGTTCAACGAGACATGGGTTCTGGCCGATCTGAACGTGGCCATTCTCTATGTCTTCGCCATGTCCTCACTCGAGGTTTACGGCGTGATCATGGGAGGCTGGGCGTCGAATTCCAAATATCCGTTCCTCGGCAGCTTGCGGTCCGCCGCGCAGATGATCTCCTACGAGGTGTCGATCGGCCTGATCATCGTGGGCGTGATCATCTCGACGGGGTCGATGAACTTCGGCAATATCGTCGCGGCGCAGGATACCGGCTGGGGCCTGTTCGGATGGTATTGGCTGCCGCACCTGCCGATGGTGATGCTGTTCTTCGTCAGTGCGCTGGCCGAAACCAACCGGCCGCCCTTCGACTTGCCCGAGGCGGAATCGGAACTGGTCGCGGGCTACCAGGTGGAATATTCCGCCACGCCGTTCCTGCTGTTCATGGCGGGCGAATACATCGCCATTTTCCTGATGTGCGCGCTGATGACGCTGTTGTTCTTCGGTGGCTGGCTGTCGCCCATTCCCGGCCTACCCGACGGCGCGCTGTGGATGGTTGGCAAGATGGCCGTGTTCTTCTTCGTGTTCGCGATGGTGAAGGCGATCGTGCCGCGCTACCGCTACGACCAGTTGATGCGGCTTGGGTGGAAGGTGTTCCTGCCCGTCTCGTTGTTCTGGGTGGTGTTCGTGGCGTTTCTGGCGAAATACGAAGTGCTTGGCGGCTTCTGGGCGCGCTGGGCGATAGGGGGCTGAGAGATGACACAGATCGATTATACCCGCGCGGCGAAATACTTCCTGTTCGTGGATTTCTTCAAGGCCTTCGGGCTGGGCATGAAGTATTTCTTCGCCCCCAAGGTCACGGTGAACTACCCGCACGAAAAGGGCCCGCTGTCGCCGCGGTTCCGGGGTGAACACGCGCTGCGCCGCTATCCCAACGGGGAAGAGCGCTGCATCGCCTGCAAGCTGTGCGAGGCGATCTGTCCGGCGCAGGCCATCACCATCGACGCCGAGCCGCGCGAGGACGGATCGCGCCGCACCACGCGCTACGACATCGACATGACCAAGTGCATCTATTGCGGTTTCTGCCAGGAGGCCTGCCCGGTGGACGCGATCGTGGAAGGCCCGAATTTCGAGTTCGCCACAGAGACGCGTGAAGAGCTGTTCTACGACAAGGCCAAGCTGCTGGAAAACGGCGACCGCTGGGAAGCGGCGATCGCGCGCAACCTTGAACTGGACGCGCCCTACCGATGAATGACATTCCGAAAAATCCGTTCGAATCCCTGTTCGCGCAGGCGCAGGAAATGTCCCAGGACTGGGTCCGCTCGGTAAACCCGGCGATGGCCTCGTTCATGCCGGAAAGCTTCGACAAGATGTGGCCCACCGTCCCGGCCGAACTGCTGGAAGCCTTCATGGGCAAGCAGTTCAACCCCGACGGTCTGGACGCCAGGACGCGGCTGTTGCTGACATTGCAGGGCCTGACCATTCAGGGCGCAGTGGCCGAGCCACAGATCCGCCTGACCGTGCGCAACGCCATCAGCGCGGGTGCAACGGCGCAGGAGATCGCCGAGACGATCGGTCTGGCCGCGCTGTTCGGCGGGGTTCCGGCGATGCACAAGGCGATGGAACTGGCCAAATCCGTCATCGACGAAGGGGAAAGCTGAGATGGTGACCTTCACCTTCTACCTGTTCGCCATATCGGTCATTCTGGGTGGCCTGTTCACCGTCACGTCCAAGAACCCGGTGCACTCGGTGCTGTGGTTGATCCTGACCTTCCTGTCGGCGGCGGGCCTGTTCGTCCTGCTGGGGGCGGAGTTCGTGGCGATGCTGCTGATCATCGTCTATGTCGGTGCGGTCGCTGTGCTGTTCCTGTTCGTGGTGATGATGCTGGATGTCGATTTCGCCGAACTGAAGGCGGAAATGGCGAAGTACATTCCGCTGGCAGGCCTGATCGGGGTGATACTTCTGATGCAGCTGACGCTGGCCTATGGCGTGTGGGAGACTGCCGAAGGGGTCGTGTTGAGCACAACGCCCATCGGCACGCCCGAGGGCGCGGGCGATCACAACACGCAGGCGCTGGGGCTGCTGCTGTATGATCGCTATTTCCTGCTGTTCCAGATTTCGGGGCTGATCTTGCTGGTCGCCATGGTCGGCGCGATCGTGCTGACGCTGCGCCACAGGGTCGATGTGAAGCGCCAGAGCCCGGTCGCCCAGATGATGCGCGACCCGGCCACGGCCATGGAGTTGCGCGACGTGAAACCGGGGCAGGGGCTCTAGCCTCCTGCCCGCCGCCCAGACTGCGGCACAAAACGACAAATCGGGGACAACCCCGGCCAGACGATGGGGGCCTTAGGCCCCGGAGGGACGACATGACTATTGGATTGGAACATTACCTCACGGTGGCGGCGGCACTTTTTGTCATCGGCATCTTCGGGATCTTCCTGAACCGGAAGAACGTGATCATCATCCTGATGTCGCTGGAATTGATGCTGCTGTCGGTGAACATCAACTTCGTCGCGTTCTCGTCCTTCCTGGGCGACCTGACGGGGCAGGTCTTTACGTTGTTCATCCTGACCGTCGCCGCCGCCGAGGCCGCCATCGGTCTTGCCATCCTGGTCTGCTACTTCCGCAACCGCGGCACGGTCGACGTCGAAGACGTCGCGAACTTGAAGGGCTGAGGCGCACATATGGAAACGATCCTCCTCTTCTCGCCGCTGGTCGGCGCCCTGATCTGCGGCTTCGCCTGGCGACTGATCGGCCAGCAAGCGGCCTGCGTCGTGGCGACCGCCTTCCTGTTCCTTGCCTGCCTGCTGTCGTGGATCGTGTTCATCGGTTTCGACGGGGAGACCTATACCCGCAGCCTCTTCACCTGGATCGAAAGCGGCACGTTCTTCGCCGACTGGGCGATCCGCGTGGATCGGCTGACCGCGATCATGCTGATCGTGATCACCACTGTCTCGGCGCTCGTGCACCTGTATTCCTTCGGCTACATGGCCCATGACGAGAACTTCAAGGAAGGCGAAAGCTATCGCCCCCGGTTCTTCGCCTACCTGTCGTTTTTCACCTTCACGATGTTGATGCTGGTCACGGCGGACAACCTGATGCAGCTGTTCTTCGGCTGGGAGGGCGTGGGCGTCGCCTCCTACCTGCTGATCGGGTTCTATTACCGCAAGCCCTCGGCGGGCGCCGCCGCGATGAAGGCGTTCATCGTGAACCGAGTGGGCGATTTCGCCTTTCTTCTGGGCATCTTCGCGCTGTTCTGGATGACGGATTCGATCCAGTTCGACATAATCCTGCCGATGGGCGCGGACCTGGCGGAAATGACCATCACTTTCCTCGGGCGCGATCTGGACGCCGCGACCACCATCGCCGTCCTGCTGTTCATCGGTGCGATGGGCAAATCGGCGCAACTGTTCCTGCACACGTGGTTGCCGGACGCGATGGAAGGCCCGACGCCGGTGTCGGCGTTGATCCATGCGGCCACCATGGTCACCGCGGGTGTGTTCCTCGTCTGCCGCATGTCGCCGATCATCGAATACGCGCCGCTGGCGGGGAATTTCATCATCATCGTGGGGGCCTGCACGGCCTTTTTCGCGGCTACGGTCGGGCTGGTGCAGAATGACATCAAGCGCGTGATCGCCTATTCGACCTGTTCGCAGCTTGGCTACATGTTCGTGGCGGCGGGCGTGGGCGTCTATTCGGTGGCGATGTTCCACCTGCTGACGCACGCATTCTTCAAGGCGATGTTGTTCCTTGGGGCCGGGTCGGTCATCCACGCAATGCATCACGAGCAGGACATGCGCAACTATGGCGACCTGCGCAAACGCATCCCCTACACGTTCTGGGCGATGATGATCGGCACGCTGGCGATCACCGGGGTTGGCGTGCCGCTGACGACGCTGGGATTCGCGGGCTTTCTGTCGAAGGACGCGGTGATCGAAAGCGCCTTCGCCTTCGGGCCGGGTCTGGGCGAGTTTGCCTTCTGGGCGCTGGTGATCGCCGCCTGCTTCACCAGCTTCTATTCTTGGCGGCTGATGTTCCTGACCTTCTTCGGAGAGGCGCGGGGCGACAAGCATACCCACGAACACGCCCACGAAAGCCCGCTGACGATGCTGGTGCCGCTTGGCGCGCTGGCCATCGGGGCCGTGTTTTCGGGGATGGTCTGGTATAACTCCTTCTTCGGCCATACCGATGAGGTCGGCCGCTTCTTCGGCGTTCCCTATGCCGAGGCCGGGGCCCATGCCGATGAAGGCCACGGCGATGATGCCACCGCCGAAGGCGGCACCCATGGCGAGGCTGCGGCCCCGGAGGCCGCCGATGCCCATGCCATGGAGGGCGAGCATCACTACGTCCTGACCGGCGCGCCGGGCGAAGGGGCGATCCACGCGGCCCCCGGCAACGACGTGCTCGGCGCGGCCCACGAGGTTCCGATCTGGGTCAAGGTGGCGCCCTTCGTCGCCATGCTGATCGGGTTCGCCACCGCGTTCCTGTTCTACATCGTCAACCCGTCGATCCCCGGCATGCTCGCGACGCAACAGCGCCCGCTCTACAATTTCCTGTTGAACAAATGGTATTTCGACGAGGCTTACGATTTCCTTTTCGTGCAGCCCGCCCGCGCCATTGGCCGGTTCCTGTGGAAACAGGGGGACGGTACGGTCATCGACGGCGGCATCAACGGGCTGGCCATGGGGATCATCCCCTTCTTCACCCGCCTCGCCGGGCGTGCGCAGTCCGGCTACATCTTCCACTACGCCTTCGCCATGGTGCTGGGGATTGTCGTCCTCGTCACCTGGATGACGTTGAGCGCGGGATAACAGAGCCATGGACAACCTGATTTCCATCGTCACCTTCCTGCCCGCGATCGCGGCCATCATCATGGGCGTATTCCTGCGCGGCGAGGACGAGGCCGCGCAGCTGAACGCCAAGCGTCTGGCCTTCGCCGCCACGCTTGCCACGTTCCTGGTGTCGATCTTCCTGCTGGTGCAGTTCGACGCGCAGAACACGGGGTTCCAGCTTGTCGAGGAAAGCCCCTGGATGTTCGGACTGACCTACAAGGTCGGCGTCGATGGTATTTCCATCCTGTTCGTGATGCTGACCACCTTCCTGATGCCGATCACCATTGCGTCCTGCTGGGGTGTGAAGCATCGCGTGAAGGAATACATGATCGCGCTGCTGGTGCTGGAGACGCTGATGATCGGTGTCTTCGTGGCGTTGGATCTGGTGCTGTTCTACCTGTTCTTCGAGGCCGGCCTGATCCCGATGTTCCTGATCATCGGCATCTGGGGCGGCAAGGACCGGATCTATGCCAGCTTCAAGTTCTTCCTCTACACCTTCCTTGGCTCCGTCCTGATGCTGGTTGCGATGGTGGCGATGTATGTGGATGCGAACACGACCGACATCCCGGCGCTGCTGATCCACAATTTCGGCACCGAAACCTTCAGTGTGCTCGGCTTCTCGGTCGTCGGCGGCCTCCAGACCATGCTGTTCCTGGCCTTCTTCGCGAGCTTCGCGGTAAAGATGCCGATGTGGCCGGTGCATACCTGGCTGCCCGACGCCCACGTGCAGGCGCCCACCGCGGGCTCGGTCGTGCTGGCCTCGATCCTGCTGAAGATGGGGGGGTACGGCTTCCTGCGCTTCAGTCTGCCGATGTTTCCCGTCGCCTCGGACCTCATGGCGCCGCTGATCCTGTGGCTGTCTGTCATCGCCATCATCTACACCTCGCTGGTGGCGATGGTGCAGGAGGACATGAAAAAGCTGATTGCCTATTCCTCGGTCGCGCATATGGGCTTCGTCACCATGGGCATCTTCGCGGCGAACCAGCAGGGCGTGGATGGCGCGATCTTCCAGATGATCTCCCATGGCTTCGTGGCAGGCGCGTTGTTCCTGTGCGTGGGCGTGATCTACGACCGGATGCATACCCGCGACATCGACGCCTATGGCGGCCTCATGGTGCGGATGCCGGCCTATGCGCTGATCTTCATGCTGTTTACCTTGGCCAATGTCGGCCTGCCCGGCACCTCGGGCTTCGTGGGGGAATTCCTGACGCTGATCGGCGTGTTCCAGGTGAACACCTGGGTGGGCCTGTTCGCCTGCACCGGCGTGATCCTGTCGGCCTGTTACGCCCTGTGGCTCTATCGCCGCGTCGTGTTCGGCGACCTGATCAAGGAAAGCCTGAAATCCATCACCGACATGACCGCCCGCGAGCGCGCCATTTTCGCGCCGCTGGTCATCCTGACGATCCTTCTGGGCATCTACCCGAGCCTTGTGACCGATATCATCGGTCCCTCGGTCAGCGCCCTTGTCGAGACCTACGACGTGGCCGTGACCGCCTTCGACAGCGCCACCCACGTCGCTGCCAACCACTGAGGACCTGAGCCATGATCGGTGCCGATCTTGCCATTCTGACGCCGGAAATCGTCCTGTCGCTGTTCGCGATGGCGGGACTTCTGGCGGCTGTCTACACCTCCAAGGACGAGCTCGGGCCGGCCCTGACATGGGGGACGGCGGGGCTCTTCCTCGTCATGGCGTTCTATATCGGCGTGACCGGTAGAGGCAGCCGGGAGGCCTTTGAGGGCATGTTCGTGGACGACGCCTTCAGCCGTTTTGCCAAGGTCACGATCCTGCTCAGCGCCGCTGCGGTCCTGATGATCAGCCAGAATTACATGACCAAGGCCAATCTTCTGCGGTTCGAGTTCCCGATGCTGGTGATCCTGGCCGTGGTCGGCATGATGATCATGGTCTCGGCGGGCGACCTGATCGTGCTTTACATGGGGCTGGAGCTGCAATCGCTGGCGCTTTACGTGGTGGCGGCCATGCGGCGCGACTCCGTCCGGTCCACCGAGGCGGGCCTGAAATACTTCGTCCTTGGCGCCCTGTCCTCGGGCATCCTGCTTTATGGTGCGTCGCTGACCTATGGATTTGCGGGCACCACGCAGTTCGACGGCATCATCGCTGCCGCACAGGGCCAGATGGGGTTGGGGCTTCTGTTCGGGCTCGTGTTCATCCTCGCCGGGCTGGCGTTCAAGGTCTCGGCGGCGCCCTTCCACATGTGGACGCCGGACGTTTACGAAGGTTCGCCCACGCCGATCACGGCGCTGTTCGCCACGGCCCCCAAGGTCGCCGCGATGGCGTTGTTCGCGCGTGTCGTGCATGATGCGTTCGGCGGCGTTGTGGGCGACTGGCAACAGGTGGTGGCCTTTCTCGCCGTGGTTTCCATGTTCATCGGCGCCATCGCGGCGATCGGGCAGACCGACATCAAGCGCCTGATGGCCTATTCCTCGATCTCGCACATGGGCTTCGCGCTGATGGGTCTCAGCGCGGGCACCGCGCAGGGCGTGGAGGCGATGCTGATCTACATGGCGATCTACGTGGTGATGAGCATCGGCAGCTTCGCCTTCATCCTGTCGATGGAACGGGACGGGCGACATGTGACCAACATTTCGTCCCTGTCGGCCTTCGCTTCGAAGGAACCCGCCAAGGCACTGGCGGTGCTGGTGCTGATGTTCAGCCTTGCGGGTGTGCCGCCGCTTCTGGGGTTCTTCGGCAAATACGCCGTGCTGGTCGCGGCGGTGGAGGCGGGGCTGGTCTGGCTGGCGGTGGCGGGCGTGATCGCCTCGGTGATCGGCGCGTTCTATTATATCCGCATCGTCTACCTGATGTATTTCGGCGAGGCGCGCGACGGCGCGCTGGATGGGCGCATGACGCTGGCGACCTATGCGGGACTGATGGGCATGGCAGCCATCATCGGCCTTGGCTGGATGCCTGGGATCAACCTGTTCGGGATCGAGGCGTCGGCCGAAACCGCTGCAGCCGTCCTGACGCGCTAGGATGGGATGGCCAGCAGGCGTTGGCCGCCGGATCCTTGCGGAGACGGACAGCACCATGGCAGAGGCCGCGCGCGCGGCGCGTGCAGTGTCCGGGCCGGAATGGGTGCTGGCGTTGAACCAGACAGCCGCGCGCGGGCGACGTGGCCGGATGTGGTCGATGCCCCCCGGCAATTTCGCCGCCTCCCTGACGATGCGCCCCGAAGGCCCGGTCGCCGATGTGGCCCTGCGCAGCTTCGTGGCGGCGATCGCCCTGCGCGACGCCCTTGTCGCAGTGGGCTGCCCCGCAGGCGCGCTATCGCTCAAATGGCCCAATGACGTGCTGCTGAACGGCGGCAAGCTGGCCGGGATCCTGCTTGAAAGCCTTGGCGACGGACGCGGCGGGGTTTCGCATCTGATCGTTGGGATCGGCGTCAACCTTGTCACCGCGCCGGGTCCGGATCAGGTCGAGCCCGGTGCCGTCCCCCCCGTCGCCTTGACGCAGGTGGGCGTCGCCGTGACGCCCGAAGCCTTCCTCGACGCGCTTGCCGCGGCCTTCGCGTTGCGGGAGGCCAGCCTTGCGACCTATGGCTTCGGCCCGACCCGCACCGAATGGTTGTCCCATGCCGCCCGTCTGGGGGACGTTGCCACGGCACGGCTTCCGAACGAAGAGATCACCGGCACGTTTCGTGATATCGACGCGACGGGCAACCTGATCCTCGACACCGCCCATGGCCGTCGGGCCATCGCGGCGGCCGATATCCATTTCTGAAAGGGTGGCTGTCATGCTCCTCTGTATCGATTGCGGCAATACCAACACCGTGTTCAGCGTCTGGGACGGCAAAAGTTTCGTGGCGACCTTCCGCACCTCGACCGAGCATACCCGCACGGCGGACCAGTACTTCGTCTGGTTCTCGACCCTCATGGTCCACAACAAGGTGCCGGTGGACATTTCCGAGGTCATCATCTCGTCCACCGTGCCGCGCGTGGTGTTCAACCTTCGCGTTCTGTGCGACCGATACTTCGACACGCGCCCCATCGTCGTCGGCAAGCCCGATTGCCTGCTGCCCACACAACCCCGGGTGGACGAGGGCACCATTGTCGGCCCCGACCGGCTGGTGAACACCGCAGGCGCGTTCGACCGCCATGGCGGCGACCTGATCGTGGTCGATTTCGGGACCGCCACCACCTTCGACGTCGTGGCCAGCGACGGGGCCTATATCGGTGGCGTCATCGCGCCCGGCGTGAACCTGTCGCTGGAGGCGCTGCACCGCGCCGCCGCCGCCCTGCCGCACGTGGACGTGACCAAGCCGCAGGCCGTCATCGGCACCAATACCGTCGCGTGCATGCAGTCCGGCGTGTTCTGGGGCTATATCGGCCTTGTGCGCGGCATCTGCGACCGGATCCGGGCCGAGCGCGACATTCCGATGCGGATCATCGGCACGGGTGGGCTTGCGCCGTTGTTCTCGACCGGGGATGTGTTATTCGACCGCATAGAAGATGACCTGACGATGCATGGCCTGACGGTCATCCACGCCTACAACAAGGATAATACCCCCTCATGAATGACCGGAACCGGCTCATCTACCTCTCCCTTGGCGGCGCCGGGGAGATAGGGATGAATTGCTATGTCTATGGCTATGGGCCGGAAGGGGCAGAACGGTTGATCGTGGTCGATACCGGCGTGGCCTTCCCGGACATGGACGGCCAGCCGGGTGTGGACCTGATCCTGCCCGATGTGGAGTGGCTGGAGGACCGGCAGGACCGGATCGACGGCATCTTCATCACCCATGCCCATGAAGACCATGTCGGCGCCATCGGCCATCTCTGGGGCCGTCTGAAGGCACCGGTCTATTGCCGCAAGTTCACCGCCATCCACGCCATGCGCAAGATGGAGGAGGCGGGCCATGACATCGCCCATGTGCACGTGGTCGGCGCCTTGCCCGAGGTGGTGGAGGCCGGGCCATTCCGGGTGCAGTTCGCCCCCGTTGCCCATTCCATCCCCGAAGCCTCGGCCCTGCTGATCGATACCGATGCGGGCCGTGTGGTCCATTCCGGCGACTTCAAGATCGACCGCACCCCCATGGTTGGCGAGGCCTTCGACGAGGAGATGTGGCGCAAGATCGCTTCGGACGGCGTGCTGGCCTTTGTCTGCGACTCGACCAATGTGTTCAGTCGCCATGCCGGCCGCTCCGAATCCGAACTGCCACCGCAGATCACCGCGCTGGTGCGCGAGGCGCGCGGCATGGTCGTGGCGACCACATTCGCCTCCAATATCGCGCGCCTGAAGACGCTGGCCGATGCCGGTGTCGCGGCGGGCCGTTCGATCTGCCTGATGGGGCGCGCGATGCAGCGCATGGTGAAGGCCGGACAGGAGGCGGGCGTTCTGGTCGATTTCCCATCGACCGTGTCGTCCGAGGATGCGCTCGACATACCGCGCGAAAGCCTGATGTTGATCGTTACCGGCAGCCAGGGCGAACGCCGCGCGGCCTCGGCCTCGCTGGCGCGGGGCAAGTATCTGGGCCACGAGTTGAAGGAGGGCGACACATTCCTGTTCTCCTCCAAGACCATCCCCGGCAACGAGGTGCCGGTCGCCCATATCCAGAACATGCTGGCCGAAACCGGGGTGGAGATCGTCGACGACAGTTCCGGGTTCTACCATGTCTCGGGCCATGCGAACCGCCCGGACCTTGAAACGATGCACGACATCCTGCGCCCGCAGATCCTGATCCCCTGCCATGGTGAATTCCGCCACCTGCGCGAACATGCGCGGTTGGCGATGTCGAAAGGCATGACGGGCGTGGTCGCGGCCAATGGCGCATTGGTCGAGTTGTCGGGCAACAAGCCCGGCGTGGTCGAGCATTTCGAAGTGTCCCGCACCTATCTCGATGGCGCGGCCTATGTCGGCCAGTTCGACGGCGTGATCCGCGAGCGGATGAAGATGGCGCTCAACGGGATGGTCGTCGTATCGCTGATCGTGGACGAAAGCGACGAGGTGCTGGAGGATGCATGGGTGGCGCTCAAGGGCCTGCCCGAAGCGGGATCGTCCGGCGTGTCGTTGCAGGAATTGATCGAGGACGGGTTGGCGCGCATGTTGCCACGACTGGACGCCAAGGTGATCGACGATGACGACAAGCTGGAGGATGCAGTGAAGCGCGTCTGCCGTAAGGTCTGCGCACAGGAAATCGGCAAGAAGCCGGAAGTGACGCTGCTGGTCAGCCGGTTGATGGCCGAATAACAGCCTGGTTCCCGACACGAAAACGCCGCGCCGGGATGTCCCCGGCGCGGCGTTTTCGTTTGGATCAAGTGTTGCACGCCTAGGCGTCGGATCCCGGGGACTGGTCCGAGGGTGTGTCTGCCGTCGTGGCCTTCTTGCGCACCCGCTTGGGCTTGGGCTTTTCGACCGACTCCGGCGTCGCGTCGCCTGCGGGCAGCTCTGCCGGTGCCTCGGCCTTCTTGCGTGGCGCGCGGCGGCGCTTGGGCTTTTCGGCCGCGTCCGGCTCGGGGCTTGCGGCCGGGGCTTCTGCGGCCACCTCCCGGGACGCGTCGTGCGGTGCTTCAGCCTCGGGCGGAGCCATCGCCTTGGGCTTGCGTGGCGCGCGGCGGCGCTTGGGCTTGTCGGCAGGGGTCTCTGCCGTTTGCTCTGCCTGTGCCACCGCGTCCGCCTGAGGTGCGTCTGCACCATCCTCGTCGAAGAGCGGTTCCTCATCGTCGAAGATGAATTCCCGCGCCGGCCCGCCCCGCCGCTCATCGAAGCTAAGCGCGATGAAATCCGGCATATGCTCGCCCATTCCGACGGTGCGCGGGCCACGATCGCGGTCGCGCCCACGACCTCTGATGCCCCGGTCACCGGAGCGATCCCCGCCGTTCTGGCCGCGTCCACTGCCGCGCTCATCGCGCGGTTCGCGCTCGCGGCGGGGCGGGGTGTCTTCCCGCGGCGCTGCTTCAGGTTCGGCGGCCGGTGCGGGAACCTCTGCAGCGCGGGCCTGCGGTTCGCGGGACTCGCGCGGTTCGTCGGAGCGGTTGCGCCCCCCGCGCCGCGACCGGCGGGGCCGATCCTCGGACGGTTGCGCATCGTCGCCCCGGCCAGCGACGGATGCGGGTGCGCTCATCTCCAGCGGGGCGTCCACACGGGGGATCGTGGTTTCGATCAGGCTTTCGATGGCGCCGAGATATTTCTCGTCCGACGGCACTGCCAGCGTAATCGCGACACCGGTCTTGCCCGCACGGCCCGTGCGCCCGATTCGGTGGACGTAGTCTTCCGCATGGCTTGGGACATCGAAGTTGATGACATGGCTCACATCGGGAATATCGAGCCCGCGCGCGGCCACATCGGACGCCACGAGGAACCGGATGGAGCCGTCGCGGAACCCGTCCAGCGTGCGCGTGCGGTGGGACTGGTCAAGATCGCCATGGATCGGCTCGGCGTTCAGGCCGTGCTGTTTCAGGGACTTGGCGACGATATCCACATCGACCTTGCGGTTGCAGAAGATGATCGCGTTCTTGCAGGCTTGCCCTTCCGCGGCGATGGCGGCGCGCAGCATGTCGCGCTTCTGCTTGGCGGCGACGTCACGGCGCGTGGGCCGGAATTCGATCAGCCGCTGGGTGATCGTGTCGGACGCCGTGGATTGGCGCGCAACCTCGATCCGCGCGGGGTTCGACAGGAAGGTGTTGGTGATCCGCTCGATCTCGGGCGCCATGGTGGCGGAGAAGAACAGAGTCTGGCGGGTGAAGGGTACGAGGCCGAAAATCCGTTCGATATCAGGGATGAAGCCCATGTCCAGCATGCGGTCGGCTTCGTCCACGACCATGACCTTCACATCGTTCAGGATCAGTTTGCCCCGTTCGAAATGGTCCAGCAGGCGTCCCGGCGTCGCGATCAGGACATCGACGCCCTTGTCGATCAACGTCTCCTGTTCCTTGAAGGACACGCCGCCGATCAGCAGCGCCTTGGTCAGTTTCACATGTTTGGCGTAGATATCGAAGTTCTCGGCGACCTGTGCGGCCAATTCCCGCGTCGGGCACAGCACGAGGGAGCGCGGCATCCGGGCGCGGGCGCGGCCCCTGGCCAGCATGGTGATCATCGGCAGGGTGAACGAGGCGGTCTTGCCCGTTCCGGTCTGGGCAATGCCCAGAACGTCGCGCCCTTCGAGGGCAGGGGGGATGGCACCGGCCTGGATCGGCGTGGGGGTCAGGTAGCCCGCTTCGTCGATGGCTTGTTGAACCTTGGGGTTGAGCTGAAGCTCGGAGAATGTGGTCATGGGCGTCCAATCGTGCCGGATCGTTGCGATCTGGCTAGGGTGATGGAGCGCTTGTGGGCCGGCACGCTCCGCGATAGTGGCCCGTGCGGATCACGGGTCCGTTGCGGCACATATTGCATTCGGCGGGTGGCGTCAAACGCCGCCTCGGTTTGCCGCGCCAATTCGGCGCAGATCGGTCACGTCCCGAGGGATGCGACGAGGTCGGCCGGCGCGTGGATTTCGACATTTCCTTCGCGGCCAACGAGATAGGCCCTTAGCCCATGGACCCGCGCATGGGCGTAGAGCGCTTCGGACAGGAAGATCATGCCGATGGAATTGTCCCTGCAATGGCCATGGGTGCAGCCGTCGAGCCGCCGGGACGTGGCGCTGTAGGGCAGGCGCACGCCCCCGCTCCAGGCTTCGCGCAGGGACAGGCGGTGGACGCCGTCGCGACGCTGCGAGATGACCAGCGCGCGCAGGGTTTCGCCGTTGCGGGTGACCTCGATCATATGGCCAAGCAGGACATGGTGGGGATCATCCGAGATGACGCGCTGCGCAGTGAAGCTGCCCGACAGCCCGAGGTTTTCAGACGTCACGTCACCCGATTGCGGGGCGCAGGCGGCCAGCAGGGTGACGGTGAGGAGGGCGAGCAGGCGGATCATCCCGTCCTCCTAGCGCAGAGTTGGTTAACGGGATCTTAAGGGGTGGCGGTGGGATGCAGGACCGGGCGATACCCCGCCCCGAGAACACGCAGCAGGCACGGCGGGGTCAGAACCTGCACCTTGCCCGCCCTGCGCGGACGCGGCGCCCCGTAACCTTCTGGAAAAAAAGGAAGAATTTTTGTTCCAACCACAAGGAACGGCGCGCCGTCCTGTAGCATGAAGGCCCCGTCCGGCAGATCGTCACACGCCAGCAGATGCGTCCGCTTCGCGCGCCCGTTCAGCCGTTCGGCATGGAGGATGGCATCCATCTCGACCGCCCGCAGCCCGCCCCAAAGCGCCTTGAACCGGGCATATTCGGCCCGGCGGCAATAGGCGCAGGGGCGGTGACCGGCGGCGAAGGCGACCGCTTCGTCAAGGAAGAACAGCTCGGTCCAGGTGCCCGGCCGGGCCACCGGGCGACGGCGCCCCCGGAACTCCAACGCGCAGGTGATCCACGCCTTCGCGGCCCATTGGCGGTTGGTCATCCGCCCGTTGCGATCGACCAGAATGCCCCGGTTCCCGGTGAACAACCCGCGCGCGGGATCGGCGGTGATGCGGCCATCGGGCAGGACGCGATTGCGCAAAGGCGAGGGGCGAGAGGATTGTTCCATATGGGCCCCAGTCAGGACCATTTGGGACGATAAGGCAAAAGCTCGGTGCAACGGGGGGCATCTTGCGAGGTCCGGGATCGGTAACGCTCGGTGACGCTCGGTTGCGCCTGGGGCGATCATGTGCCGACGCATCGCCGTTCGGGGAGCACCGGACAGAAAACGACCGGACACGTTCTGTGCCCGGTCGTCCGTTTCGCGACAGCCATGCGGTCAGGCGTCGGTCTTCTTGCGACGGCGCAGGGCGGCCATGCCGCCGAGCCCTGCGACCAGCAGGAGGCCACCGGCCGGCAGCGGGACCGGAGAGGTCGGAGGCGCAATGACCGGACCGCCAAGCGACGTGCTGGAGAGTTGCACAAAAGCCGCGCCTTGGCCGAAGGGCGACAACACGGCAATCCCCGAGATGGTGTAATCGCCCGCACCCAGTTCGATCTCGCCGGAACTCCAGACGGAGGATGCGAAGGCCTCGTCGGGGTCGGTGGTTCGGGTCGGGCCGGTGCAGGTGCCATCGTAGAACGGGACGGAGGTCACACCTTCGACCGTGCCGTTCACGGTGAATTCGAACTGGTCACCCGCGCAGAACGCGTCGGTCACGGCGAAATACGCCGTGTCGAGAAGCGTGAAGGTGAAGTCTTCCGACCACGCGCTGCCGCCATCCGAGAAAGAAAACGGTTGCCAGCCATCATCCAGCGTCAACGTCGTGGCATTGGCGGATGTTCCGACACACAAGGCACCCGCCAGCGCCAGGCAAAGCACATTCCTGTTCGTTACGATTTCTCCAATTTTCAGACCAAAAGGGACCGAGAGATGATCTGGACTCTATGAAATCCATATCAGGGTTCGATCAAATTGTCATTACTTCTTTCGACGTCTCTTGTGACGCCTGACATTGTTTCCGGCCAGTCTTCAATCGGCCGCACCTGTCTGAATTGTCTGAAAAACGCGATTTTTCTGTGGGGTTGACGGCGTCGATCAGAACCTCCGTGTTTGCCGTGGCCGTGGCCGTGGCCGTGGCCCTGGCCCTGGCCCTGAACCGGCAGCGACAGCCTAGACCATCAGTTCCTTGGTCGCCGACAGCGTGATATCCGGGTAATCCCGGCCGACACGGTCGATGTCCCATTGCAGGCGCGTCAGGTAGACCGGGTCGCCGTCGTTGTCGGTGGCGATGTGGCTTTTGTTGGCGTTGGCGAAGGCCTCCACCTTGTCCTTGGGGCCATGGACCCAGCGCGCGGAGGTGAATTGCGAGCTTTCGAAGCGGACGGGCAGGCCGTATTCCAGCTCGATCCGGCTGGCCAGAACCTCGAATTGCAGGGCGCCGACGACGCCGACGATGAAACCGGAACCAAAAGTGGGCTTGAAGACCTTGGCGGCGCCTTCTTCGGCGAATTGCATCAGGGCCTTGTCGAGATGCTTGGCCTTCAGCGGGTCGCCCGCGCGACAGGTTTGCAGCAGTTCCGGCGCAAACGAGGGAATGCCGGTAAAGCGCAGCGCCTCGCCCTCGGTCAGCGCGTCGCCGATGCGGAGTTGCCCGTGGTTCGGGATGCCGATGATGTCGCCGGCCCAGGCCTCTTCCGCCAGTTCGCGGTCGGAGGCGAGGAACATCACCGGCGCGGTGATCGACATCGGCTTTTTCGAGCGCACATGTGTGAGTTTCATGCCGCGTTCGAAATGCCCGGAGGCGAGGCGGACGAAGGCCACGCGGTCGCGGTGCTTGGGGTCCATGTTGGCCTGCACCTTGAAGACGAAGCCGGTGACTTTCGGTTCCTCGGGCGCGACCTCGCGCGGGGTGGCGTTTTGCACCTGCGGTTCTGGCCCGTATTCGGCGATGCCGTCCATCAGTTCCTTCACGCCGAAGGAATTGATCGCGGAGCCGAACCAGATCGGCGTCAGCGTGCCTTGCAGGAAGGCGGTGCGGTCGAAGGGGGGCAGGAGTTCGCGGGCCATCTCCACCTCCTCGCGCAGGGTGGCGAGCAGGTCGGCGGGGATGTGATCGGCCATGCGCGGATCGTCGAGGCCTTGAAGCTTCACCGACGCCGCCACCTTGTTGCGGTCGGCGCGGTCCATCAGTTCCAGCCGGTCATGGAGCAGGTCGTAGCAGCCGAGAAACTCACGGCCAACGCCGATGGGCCAGCTTGCAGGGGTCACGTCGAA
>CAZTUG010000056.1:6584-21400 GCA_964615955.1 uncultured Roseicyclus sp. | reverse complement strand
CGATGGCGATGGTGGCGGGCAGGCGGTTGAAGGTGCCGTCGCTCTCGTCGGCCTCCACCACCATCCAGTCGCCCTGCCCCACCCGCGCGTTGGAGCCATAGGCATGGATCACGCCGCCATTGATGACCGTGGGATCGACGCCCCCCGCATCCAGCAAGGTGGCCACCATCGTTGTCGTCGTCGTCTTCCCATGGGTGCCGCCGATCGCGATGTTGGAGCGCAGGCGCATCAGTTCCGCCAGCATCTCGGCCCGGCGCACCACCGGCAGGCCTTTCAGGCGCGCAGTGTCCAGCTCCGGGTTGCCGGGCTTGATCGCGGACGAGATCACGACCACCTCCGCCCCGTCGAGGTTCTCGGCCGCCTGCCCGATGAAGATGCGCGCGCCAAGGTCGGCGAGGCGATGCGTGATGGGCGAGGCCTTCAGGTCGCTGCCCTGCACGTCATAGCCGTGGTTCAGCAGCACTTCGGCGATGCCGGACATGCCGATGCCGCCGATCCCCACGAAATGGATCGGTCCCAGTTGGGTCGGCAGTTTTGTCGCGGCGGCGTTCATGGGTCGGTCTTTCCGGTTGCAGGCTTGTGGGCGAGTTTCTCGACAAGGGCAACCAGCCGTTCCGTGGCGTCAGGCATCGACACGGACAAGGCCGCGGTAGCCATCTGGCTGGCGGCCTTGGGTTGCGACAGGATGGTTTCGATGGTGTCCGCAAGGGCCTCGGGCGTGAACAGGCGTTCGGGCATCAGCACGGCCGCGCCCGCATCGACCGGACCGCGCGCATTTGCGGTCTGCTCGTCACGCACCGCCGCGCCGTAAGGCACATAGATCGCGGGGCGACCGACGACGCAGATATCGGCCACCGAGGATGCCCCCGAGCGGCAGATGACAAGCTGTGCCTCGGCCAGCCGCGTCGGCATGTCGTGCAGGAAGGTCTCCACCTCGGCGCGCAGACCCAGCGCATCATAGGCCTGCTGCACACGCTCCAGGTCTTCCTCCCGCGCCTGTTGAGCGACGCGCAGATGGTGGCGCATCGCGTCGGGCAGACGGGCGATGGCGGCGGGGACCACGTCGGACAGCACCCGCGCGCCCTGGCTGCCGCCGAAGACCAGCACGCTCATCGGCCAGTCGCCCGGCGGCGTATAGGGCGCACCCGCCCGCTCCACGATGGCGGCGCGCACGGGGTTGCCGGTGCGCTTGGCCGTCGCGCCCTCCGGCACTTCCGTCGGCCATGTGCCGCAGGCGACGTAGGCGACGCGCTTGGCGAAGATCCGGTTGACGCGCCCCAGCACGCCGTTCTGCTCGTGCAACATGCGCGGGCGGCGGGTCAGCATGGCGGCGGACATGGCGGGGATGGTCGGATAGCCGCCGAAGCCCACCACCACGTCCGGGCGCTCCCGCAGCATGCGGACCGTCGCCGTGACCACGCCGCCGAAGATCACGAAGGGCACCAGAAGTTTCGCCAAGGCCCCACCCCGCGCGAAGGTGGCCGAAGACACCTCGCGGATCTCCACCGCATGGGAAAAGCCGCCGACATAGCGCGCGCCCCGCGCATCGGTGGACAGCGTCACACGCCAGCCCTTGCGCAACATCGCCTCCGAAAGCGCCTGCGCCGGGAACATGTGCCCCCCCGTGCCGCCGGCCGCGATGATGAGGTGAGGCTGCGACATGCCGTTACCGCCCCCGCGACAGAAGGTGATCGGCGATATCGCCCTGCGGCCGCGTGCGGGTGAAGACCAGCAACATGCCGACCGCGATGCCGGTGGCGATCAGGGACGACCCGCCGTAGCTGACGAAAGGCAGCGTCATGCCCTTCGCGGGCAGAAGCCGCACCGCGACGCCCATGTTGATGAAGGCCTGCAGCGCCAGTAGGCTGACCAGCCCGGCGCCCGCCAGACGCGCGAAGGGATCGCGCTCCTTCATCAGCCGGAAGAAGCTGCGAATGGCGATGGTCAGGAACAGCGCAATGATGATCGCCACAAGCACGAACCCGTATTCCTCTGCCGCGACGGCGATGATGAAATCGGTGTGGGCATCGGGCAAGGTCCATTTGACGGACCCTTCGCCAAGACCGGTTCCGAACAGACCACCCTCGCGGATCGCATCGGTGGCGTAGGCCAACTGCGTGTTCGCGCCAACCTCCTCGCTCAGGAACCCGTCGATACGGCGGCGGAAATGCTCCGAGGCGGAATAGGCGAACATGCCCGCCGCCCCGACGGCGCCGACAACGCCCACCAGAAGGATCATCGGGGCGCCCGCAACGAAATAGATCACCGACCACGCGAAAATGATCAGCACCGCCTGCCCGAAATCGGGCTGCAACGCAAGAAAGGCCAAGATCACGGCCGTCACGAAAAGCGACACGGTCTTGCCGGGCGGCCCCGCGACCTCCTGGCTGGCGGCCATCATCCATGCGGTGAAGACCACGAAGACGGGCTTCAGGAATTCCGACGGCTGCAACGACGCAAAACCCAGCGAATACCAGCGCGTGGCCCCCATGCCGTAATCGGTTCCGAAGATCGGCAGCAGCGCCACCGCCGCCACCGCGACGAAGAACCCGATCACCCCCCACCGGCGCACCGAGATGGGGGACAGCATCGAGATCAGCACCATGCCGCTCAACGCCAGCCCACCGAAGGCCGCCTGCCGGATGACGTAATGGAAGGGGTCGTGCCCGTTGCGTTCCGCCAGCGGCGGC
Organism: uncultured Roseicyclus sp.; assembly: GCA_964615955.1. Taxonomy (GTDB): domain Bacteria; phylum Pseudomonadota; class Alphaproteobacteria; order Rhodobacterales; family Rhodobacteraceae; genus Gymnodinialimonas. The sequence continues at coordinate 18,710 of CAZTUG010000056.1, read as the reverse complement.
GAGGCCGCGAAGCCCAGCAGGATGCCGATCGCGAACAGCGCGAAGATGCACCCCAGCGTGACCCGGTCGATCGTGCTCCACCATCGCGGAATGACCGCGTCGCCCGTGTGCACAATGACTGTGCCATGCGCCATTTCCGTCATGGAATGCCTGCCTTGCCCACTGCCCGGTTGACCGGAACTGTTCTGCCCGTGCCCGGGTTGGCCCGGGTCTGTCCAAACAGTTTAGCCTGAAAAGACTGGACTGGCTAGGCTTAGTATGACGGTCGGCACGCGTCTCCCGTCCTGACACGGACAGGCGCGCCGCGCTGCGCGCCGGACGTGGACAGGCGCGCCGCGCTGCGCGCCGGACGTGGACAGGCGCGCCGCACGCCGGACATCAATCCGCGACAACCACGTGATGGAGAGGCCGCGCATCGCCATGGGCCACTTCAATCGGACAGACGATCGCTTCGACCGGCACCCTGCCGGCACCCTCGTCGACGTCAGTCGCAAGGATCATGCCGCGGATCGTTCCTGCGGTCAGGCGAACCGGCGGGCAGGCGAACCGGCTCCGGATATCCACGCATGCGGTGACGGTTCCAAGCACCATGGTGTCGAACCGGGTGCGCGATACAGGCATGTGGAAGGGGAGCGGGTTGAACGGGTCGGACATGCGACAGCCGATCCCGGATACCGTGGCCCGCCCATGGCGGCAGGCGGCAAGGTCACTGGCCACGGTCGGCACCGGATCGCGTTCGACCCATCCCCACCCGGCAGGGATCGACCGGCCAGACATCGGCAATGGGGGCGAACCGGTGCTTTCGGGGCCAAACGCATTGGCCACGACGGGCAAAAGGACTGCCATCACTCAGCAACAAGCGAAGCCTTGACCATGGCGGGCCTTCTTTCGGAGAAGATGCGACTGACCGCCCGGCACGATGACGAGGATGCCAGCGGATTGGCCCCATGAGCCATGGAAACCGGCGCTAGGGAAATTGCGGAAACCCGCCCCCAAGGATCGCACCCCGGGATGCGTCCGCCGCGACCTAGGACGGCGGTTGCCACAACTCGATCTTGCGCCCGTCCGGGTCCATGATCCACCCGAACCGCCCATAGTCATGGACCTCCGAGGGCTGGATCTCGACCACACCCTCCGCCCTGCACCGCGCCATGATCGCGCCCAGATCGTTCACGATCAGGTTGATCATGTAAGGCAACTCGGAAGGCGCAAAATAATCACTTCCCGCATCGAACGGCGCAAAGATCGTTCGCGCGCCCTCGGGGAAGGCCTCTGCACTGTCGCGGTGCAGGAAGGCGAAGCCGCCGTATTCGTTGACCTCCAGCCCCAGAACCCGGACATACCAGTCCTTCGTGGCCGCGGGATCGCCTGACCCCATGAAAATGCCGCCGATCCCGATCACCTTGCCCATGGCGCGCCCTCCCGTCCTGGGCAATCCTAGCACGATCCCGGCTTCAGCCGCGCAGCTTTTCCACCTGTGCCACGAAATCCGCGCCGCGCGCCTCGAAACTGTCATACTGGTCGAAACTGGCCGCGGCGGGCGCCAGCAACACAGTATCGCCCGCCTCTGCCTCCGCCGCCGCGCGGGCCACAGCGGTGGCCATGTCGCCGCAGACCTCCACATCGATGGCACCCAGCTTCAACGCGAATGCCTGCGCCTCGCGGCCGATGACATAGGCCTTCACAACCGCGCCCGTGGCGGCGGCCAGCACATCCATGCCACCCTCCTTCTCCAACCCGCCACAGATCCAGCGAATGCGCGGGAAGGCCGACAATGCCTTCATTGCGGCATCCACATTCGTGGCCTTGCTGTCGTTCACGAAGGCCACGCCGCCGATCTCCGCCACGCGCTGCGAGCGGTGCGGCAGGCCCCGGAACGTGGCGAAGCCCGCCTCGATCACGCGCGGTGCCAACCCCAGCGCGCGACACACGCCATAGGCACAGGCCGCGTTCTGGTGGTTATGCGCCCCCGGCAACCCGACGACCCCGCGCAGATCGATGGAGGACACCTGCCGCCCCTTGCGGAACTCGCTGAGCCATCCCTTGCGGGTGCTCAGATCCCAACCGGGGCCCGTCATCTTGCCGGACCCCACCCGGATCACGCGCCCATCCACCGCAGCCTCCGACATTTGCCCGGCCAGATATCGCCCCTCGACCTCGTCGACCCCGATCACCGCCCGCTCCGGCCCACCCTCGGCGAACAACCGACGCTTGGCCGCGAAATAGCCGCCCATCCCCCCATGGCGATCCAGATGATCCGGCGTGAGGTTCGTGAAGACCGCGATGTCCGGCGTCAGCGCCCGCGCCAGTTCGGTCTGGTAGGAGGACAACTCCAACACCACCACCTCGCCATCCACCGGCGGCTCGATATCAAGGCACCCACGCCCGATATTGCCCGCCAACTGGCACGGCACGCCGGCCTCGGCCAGGATATGCGCGATCAGGGCCGAGGTGGTGGACTTCCCGTTCGATCCCGTCACCGCCACCACCCGGGGCGGCGTGGCATGGAACGCCCAATCCCCCTGCCCGAGCGAACGGAAGAACAGCCCGACATCGTTGTCCACCGGCACACCGGCCCCATAGGCCGCCGCGATCACCCGATGCGGCGCCGGATAGAGATGCGGGATACCGGGCGACACCACCAGGCAGGCCATCGCGTCGAACCCGCCCGCGGCCATCGGATCAAGGATCGCGAATCCCTCCGCCGCCGCTCGCTCTCGCGCGGCCTCCCCGTCGTCCCAGCACAAGGCCTCCGCGCCCCCGGCACGCAGACCCCGCGCGGCGGCCAAACCCGACCGACCCAACCCCAGGACACCGACCCGCTGCCCTTCCAACCCGATCACGGGGATCATGCACCTTGCCCCTTCATCTTTCCAAGAATACTCACATCTGCCGCCGCCGTCCCCGTCCCCGTCCTCGTCCCCGTCCCCGTCCCCGTTCCTGCCCCCGTCCCTGCCGCCGCCCGGAAACGGCTGGACCAGGCCGCCACGGGCACCCGCGAAACCAGGCGAATGACGCGCAAGGCGCGTCGCAATTCAAGACCGGGCGCGGCGCTTACCGCAACTTCAACGTGGCCAGTCCGATCAACGCCAGGATCAGCGAAATGATCCAGAACCGGATCACCACCTGCGGTTCGGCCCATCCCTTCTTCTCGAAGTGATGGTGGATCGGCGCCATCAGGAACACGCGCTTGCCCGTCGCCTTGAAATACAGCACCTGCACGATCACGCTGACCGCCTCCGCCACGAACAAGCCGCCCACGATCGCCAACACGATCTCGTGCTTGGTGCACACCGCGATGGCGCCCAGCGCGCCGCCAAGGGCCAGCGATCCGGTATCGCCCATGAACACCGCGGCGGGCGGCGCATTGTACCACAGGAAGCCCAGCCCCCCGCCGATCAAGCCGGCGCTGAAGATCAGCAACTCACCGGTTCCCGGAACGTAATGCACCTCGAGATACTCGGTGAAGTCCACCCGGCCCACCGCATAGGCGATCGCGCCCAACGTGCCCGCCGCAATCATCACCGGCATGATCGCCAACCCGTCCAGCCCGTCGGTCAGGTTCACCGCATTGGCCGAGCCCACGATCACGATCATCGAGAACGGGATGAAGAACCAGCCCATGTTCAGCAACACGTTCTTGAACACCGGCACCGCCAGTTGCCACGCCAATTCGTCGGGATGAAGCTGCGCCGCGATCAACGCCGCGCCGCAGGCAATCGCGAAACCCGCCAGCAACCGCACCCGCGCCGAAACGCCCTTGCTGGTGTTGCGGCTGACCTTCGCCCAGTCATCGGCGAAGCCGATCAACCCGAACAGGACCGTCACGCCCAGAACCAGCCAGACGTAAGGGTTGTCCAGCCGCGCCCACATCAGCGTCGACAGGCTCAGCGCGGCCAGGATCAGCAGCCCGCCCATGGTCGGCGTGCCCGCCTTGGTGGCGATGTGATGGGCCGGGCCATCCTCGCGGATCGGCTGGCCGCTCTTGTACTTGCGGCGCAGCGCGTTGATCAGGGGCTGGCCGAAGATGAAGCCGAAAACCAGCGCCGTGAAGAACGCGCCACCGGCCCGAAAGGTGATATACCGGAACAGGTTGAAGACATCGCCGCCATCCGACAGGTCGCTCAGCCAATACAACATCTAGCGGTTTCCTCGCCCTTGACCCTCAACGGATTGCCCCAGTTTGCGCAGCGCGTCAACCACGAGCGACACGCGCGACCCCTTGGAGCCCTTGACCAGCACGACGTCGTCAGGGCGCAGGCTGCGCGGCACCACGCGGCACAGATCCTGCGCCGTCTCCTCGTGGACACCCCGCTTCGCGCCGGGCAGGGCCGCGTGCAGATGCGCCATCAAGGGGCCGCAGGTGTGGATCACGTCCACCGAGGCTGTGGCAGGCCAATCCGCCACCTCCGCATGCATCTGCGCAGCGTCGTCGCCCAGTTCCAGCATGTCGCCCAGGATCGCCACCCGCCGCCCGCCGCGCACCGGCCGGGTCCGGGACAGCACCTCCAGCCCCGCCGCCAACGACGCCGGATTGGCGTTGAACGCGTCGTCGATCAACTCGAAGGCAAGCTCGTCCGTCCGGTTCATCACGATACGGTCACGCTGCCCACGCCCGGCCATCGGCTGCCAGTGCGACAGTGCCATGGCGGCAAGTGTCGGATCGGCCCCGGCGGCTTCCGCGGCGCCCAGCACACCCACCGCATTGGCGGCGAAATGGCGGCCCGAAACCGACAGCTTCACCAACCGCTCCGCGCCCTGCACCGCGATGCGGATCACCGTCGTGCCGTCGCCGAGGCGGATTTCGGACAGGCGCAGATCGGCACCCTCGGCCTCTCCGAACCCAAGCACTCGGCCCGCATGGACCTGCGCGACCGCGCTCAGGATGGCCACCGTGCCGACATCCACGGGGATCACCGCGACGCCGTCCGGTTCCAATCCCTCGAAGATCGCGGCCTTTTCCCGCGCGATCCCCTCGATCGCACCGAAGGCTTCCAGATGGGCGGGCGCGATGGTGGTGATCAGGGCCACATGGGGCCGCGCCTGACGCACCAGCGGTGCGATCTCGCCCGGCGCGTTCATGCCGATCTCGATCACCGCGAAATCCGTGTCGGCGGGCATCCGGGCCAGCGTCAGCGGCACCCCCCAATGGTTGTTGTAGGAGGCGACGGCAGCATGGATCTTGCCCTGCCCCTCCAGCGCCTGGCGCAGCATGTCCTTGGCGGTGGTCTTGCCGACCGAACCGGTGATGGCGATCACCCTCGCCGCCGGATGGGCGTCAAGCCGCGCCCGCCCCGCCTGCCCCAGCCGCACCAGCGCGTTCAGCACGTCATCCACCAGCAGGCACCGCGCCGGGTCCACGCCCTCGGGAACACGCGACACCATCGCCGCCGCCGCCCCCGTCTCCAACGCCTGCGCCACGAAATCGTGCCCGTCCCGCGCGGCGGCCAGCGCCACGAACAGATCGCCCGGTTGCAGCGTGCGCGTGTCGATGGAGACACCATCGGCCGACCAGTCGCCCGCCACCGTGCCACCCGTGGCCGCCGCCGCGTCCTGCGCGGTCCAAAGGCTCATATCGCGCCCTCCAGCGCCGCCACGGCGACCGAGGCCTGCTCCACATCGTCGAACGGATAGATCACGTCGCCCACCTGTTGCCCCGTCTCGTGCCCCTTGCCCGCGATCAGCAGCGCATCGCCGGGTTCCAGCATGTCGACGCCGCGCAGGATCGCCTCGGCCCGATCGGCGACCTCGGCAGCTTCGGGACAACCCGCCAGGATCGCGGCGCGAATGCTGGCAGGGTCTTCCGATCGCGGATTGTCGTCTGTCACAAATGCAACATCCGCGAAGGAGGCCGCCGCCTGCCCCATCAGCGGCCGCTTGCCCCGGTCACGATCGCCACCCGCCCCGAAAACAACGACAAGCCGCCCCAGAACATGGGGCCGCAGCGCCCTCAACGCCACTTCCAGACTGTCGGGCGTATGCGAATAATCAACATAGACGGGCGCGCCATGGCTGCGCCGGGCGGCCAGTTGCATACGCCCCCGCACCCCTTGCACCTTCGGCAGGACATCGAACACCGCCGCCGGATCCTCGCCCGCCGCAATGGCCAATCCCGCCGCCGTCAGCACGTTCATCGCCTGAAAGGCCCCGATCAACTCCAGCCGCACCTGGCGCGCGCCGCCCTGCCAGCGGAACAGCACGTCCTGCCCGGTCTCGTCGATCCGGCGGCCGGTGATCTTCAGACTGGCCTCGTGGTAATGCCCCACCCCCAGAACCTCGATCCCGCGCGCCGCGCAGGCCTCGGCCACGCGCGGGCCGTGCGTGTCATCCAGGTTCACCACCGCCACGCCATCCTCGGGCAACAGCCCGGTGAACAGCCGCAGCTTGGCCTGGAAATAGGTCTCCATGTCGCCGTGATAGTCGAGATGATCCTGCGTCAGGTTGGTGAAGGCCGCCGCCGCCAGCGTCACCCCGTCCATCCGCTTCTGATCCAGCCCGTGGGACGACGCCTCCATCGCCGCATGGGTCACGCCGAAGGCCGCCATCTCGGCCAGCAGCCCATGCAGCGTGATCGGTTCGGGCGTGGTGTGAAGACCGGGCGCGGCGAAGGCCCCTTCGACGCCCGTGGTGCCGATATTGACGGCGGGACGACCCAATCCCTCCCAGATCTGCCGGGTGAAACTGGCGACCGAGGTCTTGCCGTTGGTCCCCGTCACCGCGACCATGGTTTCGGGCTGCGCGCCGAAGAACAGCGCCGCCGCCTGCGCCAGGGCCGCCGCCGGGTCTTCCACCACCACCAGGGCGGCGGCCGACGCCGCAAGCTCCGCCTTCGCGATCTCGGCGCCCGCGCGGTCGGTCAGAACCGCCGCGGCCCCCATCCGCAGGGCGTATTGGATGAATTCACCGCCATGGACGCGGGTTCCAGGCAGGGCCGCGAACAGGGTGCCGCGCATGACCTTGCGGCTGTCCAGCGCCATGGCAAGGACCACGACGTCCCCGCCCGTTTGCGGCGTCAGGCCCAGATCAGACAATCGCTTCCCGGCCATATGCCCACCCTCCTCAGTTCGAGGAACTGGATAGCTGCAAACCGAGGGGGGGTTCAATCTCTGGCCGCAATCCCAGCAACGGCGCGGTGCGGCGGATGATCTCGGCGGCCACGGGCACGGCGGTCCAGCCGGCAGTGCGGCGCGGCTCCGGCCCGCTGGTCTCGGCCGCCTCCTGCAAGGTCACGATCAGCACGTATTGGGGATCGGTCATCGGGAAGGCGCTTGCGAAGGTGTTGAGGTTGCGATCGTCATAATAGCCGCCCGTCGGTCGGGGCAGGTCGGCGGTGCCGGTCTTGCCGCCGACGAAATACCCCTCGACCTCGCCGAAACTGGCGGTGCCCTCGGTCACGACCTGCCGCAGCAGCGCGCGCATCGTGGCGCTGGTGGCCTCCGAGATCACCCGAGGGCCCGCCTGCGGCACATCCCGGCGCAGCAGCGTCGGCTCGATCAGAGTGCCACCGTTCACGATGGTGGAATAGGCGCTGGCCAGGTGCAGCGGCGAGGTCGACAGGCCATGGCCGTAGCTGACCGTCATCGTCGCCAGCTCGCCCCAGCGCGCCGGAACCAGGGGCCGGCCCGAAGCGGCCTCGACCAGTTCCACCGATGTCGGCACCAGCAGCCCAAGCTCGCCCAGAAAGTCGCGCTGCCGCTCTCCGCCGATCACCCGTGCGATGCGCGCCGTCCCGACATTGGACGAATGCACCAGCACATCGGACAGGGATTGCGACGCTCCATGGTAGGAATAGTCGCGGATCGCGAAACCCGCCATGCGCAGCGGCCCGGTGGTATCGATCATGTCGTGGATGTTGAACAGGTCCAGTTCCAGCGCCTGCGCGATGGTGAAGGTCTTGAAAACGCTGCCCAGTTCATAAACCCCCTGCACCGCGCGGTTGAACAGCGGGCTGTCGCCCTGGTCGCCCTCCAGCAGCGGACGGGGCCGCGCATTGGGGTCGAAATCCGGCAGGCTCGCCATCGAGATGACCTCGCCGGTCTGCACGTCCATCAGCACCGCCGAGGCGCTGCGCGCACCCATCAGCACCATGCCACCGGCCAGCACCTCCTCCACCGCCGCCTGCACCGTCAGGTCCAGCGACAGCATCAAGGGCTCGACCCGGGCGGGGTCGCGCAATTCCGCGTCGAACTGCGCCTCGACGCCCGCAACCCCGATCACCTCGGCGGCATTCACTGCCTCTTCGCCGAAGCTGGCGCCGCCAAGGACATGCGCCGCGATGGACCCGTTGGGATAAAGCCGCATCTCGCGCGGCCCGAACAGCAGTCCGGGGCTGCCGATGTCATGCACCAATTGCTCCTGCTCGGGCGAGATGTAGCGGCGCAACCAGATGAACCGCGCACCGCTGGTGAAACGACGATACATGTCGTCGGCATTCATCTCGGGGAAGATCGCGGCAAGGCCATCGGCCACCCGGCGCGGATAAAGGATGTCGTGGGGATGGGCGTAAAGCGCGTTGGTGGCGAAATTCGTCGCCAGCAGGCGGCCATGGCGGTCGGTGATATCGGCACGCGTGTTCAGGATCACCGGCCCGGTCGAGGCGATGCGCGGCTCCGTCGGTTCGGAGGTCGCCATCGCGGCCATCCGCGCGCCGACCGCGCCGAAGGCCACGATGAAGCAGAACGCCACCAGCAACAGGCGCGACTCCGCGCGCACCCGCATCCTGTCACGCAACACCTCGTGGCGCAGGCGCTTGTTTTCCCGCTCCACATTGTCGGGATTCTCGCCCCGCGCGCGGGCATCGAGGATGCGCGTCAGCGGGCGCAGCGGAACACGCAGCGAAGAGATCTGGCTCATAGCGGCTCTTCCACAAGCTCGCCGGACTCGTTCCGGACCAGCCATTGCTCGACATCCGCGACCGGCGGCGGGAACGGGATCTGGGCCGCATCCCCGAATTGCTCGGGCATCAGCGGCATCAGTTCGAGACGTTCGAAGTTGATCGCCGCCAGTTCGCGCAGGCGGTCAGGCCGGTTGAGATAGGCCCATTCCGCGTTCAATACCGACAGCCGCTCGCTCTGAACGCCGATGGCGCGCTGCAAACGCTCCACATCGCGATCCGCCATCTGGGTCTGGATCGACTGGTGATAGGCCCAATAGCCAAGGGCGATGACCAGGATCGCCGTGATCGTCGTGGCAAAACGCATGGTCAGAGTCCCTCCAGGTCGGGCAGGCCAAGGGCGGCCGGGTCCATCGGTTCCGCCGGGGCCTCGGTGCGGGTGGCGATGCGCAACCGGGCCGACCGGGCACGCGGGTTGCGGGCGACCTCGTCGGCATCGGGCGCGATGGCCTTGCGCGGGGTCAGCGTGAAAGCCGGCACCTTCCCGGCCGCCTCGGGCGCATGGCGCGACCCGCCGCCGCCGGTGCTCGACCGCTCGGCCATGAACTTCTTGGCGATCCGGTCCTCCGAGGAATGGAACGTCACCACCGCCAGCTTGCCGCCGGGCTTCAACGCGCGCTCCGCGGCCATCAATCCCTTGGCCAACTGGCCGAATTCGTCATTCACCGCAATGCGGATCGCCTGGAAACTGCGGGTCGCGGGATGGCTCTGGCCGGGCTTCTTGCGCGGCAGGCATTTCTCGACGATCCGCGACAGGCGCAGGGTGGACGTGATGCGCGCCTTCGCCCGCTCGGCCAGGATCGCGCGGGCGATCCGGCGCGCCGCACGCTCTTCCCCGTAATGGAACAGGATATCGGCCAGCAGCGCCTCGGACGCGTCGTTCACGATGTCCTCCGCCGACAGCCCGGTCTGCCCCATCCGCATGTCCAGCGGTCCGTCGCGCATGAAGGAAAAGCCCCGCTCCGCGATGTCGAGCTGCATCGACGACACGCCAAGGTCCAGCGTCACGCCGTCCAGCGGCATGCCCGCCAACGTGTCCAGGTCGGAAAACGTGCCCTCCACAAGGCGAAGCCGGTCCCCATAGGTCCCGGCCCAAACACCTGCCATCTCGAAGGCCAGGGGATCGCGGTCCACGCCGATCACCAGATCCGCTCCCGCCTCAAGCAACCCACGGGCGTAGCCACCAGCGCCGAAAGTCCCGTCCAACCACACGCCAGTAACCGGCCCCACCGTATCGAGTATCGCTGCCAGCAGGACGGGGATATGGGGTCTGTCTTGTGTCATTCCGCATCTTCGTTCACCGGATCGGATATCTTGTTGGCCAGGGAAATCGGGTTGAAGAACGGCTTGCCCTCGCCGAATTTTGCCAGCATCCCGGCCACCCGATCCTTCGCGGCGTCACTGTCCTCGGGCCGCAGGATGTGGAAGATCTTGCCCTTGCCCTGAAAGACCGCCTCGCCGTCGAGGTTCAGCTTGTCCCGTGCAGGTCCGGGCAGAACGAAGCGCCCGGCCTCGTCGACCTGCACGTCGTCGCACATGGAATAATAGAGCAGTTCGAGAAGTTCGCGTTCCTCCTCGCCATCCGGCATCGCCTGGATCCGGGCGTCGAGCGCGTCGAACGCATCGCCGGACAGGCAGATCACGTGGTCCTGTCGGGGGTCGCCATAGGCAATGAAGAGGCGGGGGTTTTCACCCGGGCGGCACATGGCGTCGCCGGCGATCAAGGCGCGACGGAACTTGGCCGGAAGCGACATCCGGCCCTTTCCGTCAACCTTGCACAGGTTGGTGCCCTGAAACCGCGTGTCCACGTGCCCTTTCGCCTTCTTTTTGCCGTTATCCGGCCGTCATTATTGTTCCCGAAACGGAAACGGCGGCTGAGGAAGCTGCCACTCCTCAACCGCCGCCCTCGTCCCATTTCTGGGGTGTCCGACTACACAAACTACCTGGGGGGATGTCTGCTCGTTCGCGCGCCGGATCTCTTTGTTCGGCTATTTTGAGATGCCTGTATGAAACTGCCGTTTTTTGGTTTTGGTTCAGGTCTTTGCGACCCATCATCTTGTCTCGTCTGCCGATGACCTGTTGTCCCATGGGATGAACTTCCATTCAACTCCTTTTTATCCCACGACACCCCAATTTGTTGATTTTCGGTCCAGCCTCGCACCACATTTGGGGGCAGAGCAGCCCCAAGCGACACGCGATATTGTGCCCGGATCACGGGAAATCCCACGATCTGGGGTCGAATGGCGCTGGGGGAGGAAAATGGGGGACGGTGGAAGATTTTTTCCAGATCCACCCAGTCAGGGCGCGGTCACGGGGCCGTGATCCCGTTTTGTTCCGGTCTTGCCGATCCGAATCAGGGGATTGCGGGCGCACCACGGCGCCCGGACCGGACCAGATCAGGCCATGCCGCCCTCGATCAGCCGCCGCGCAAGGCTGGCATAGGCCTCCGCCATGGGGCTGCCCCCCGCCGCGATGGGTGTGCCCGCATCGCCGGCGATCCGCGTCTCCAGGTCGATGGGAAGCGCGCCCAGGAATGGCAGGCCCAGCCTCGCGGCCTCGGCTCGCACGCCGCCCTCGCCGAAGATATGCGCCTCGTGGCCGCAATTCGGGCAATGATAGACCGCCATGTTCTCGATCAGGCCCAGAACCGGCGTCTTCAACACCTCGAACATGTTGAGCGCCTTGCGCGCATCCAGCAGGGCCACGTCCTGCGGTGTGGAAACCACGATCGCGCCGGTCACCTCGGATTTCTGGCACAGCGTCATCGCCACGTCGCCGGTGCCCGGCGGCAGGTCGACCAGCAGGATATCCAGCTCGCCCCACGCCACCTGCGTCAACATCTGTTGCAGCGCCCCCATCAGCATCGGGCCGCGCCACACGACGGCCTTTTCCTCGGGCAGCATGAAGCCGATCGACATCAGCGTGACGCCATGGCCGTGCAACGGGATGATCGTCTTGCCATCGGGCGAGGCGGGGCGCTTGTTCACGCCCATCATGCGCGGGACGCTGGGGCCGTAGATATCCGCGTCCAGCAGGCCCACGCGCCGCCCCTGCCGCGCCAGCGCCACCGCGAGGTTGGAGGCGACGGTGGATTTCCCCACCCCCCCCTTGCCCGACCCGATGCCGATGATCCGCGCCACGCCCTTGGGCCGCATCGGGCCGTCCTGCGGCTTCATGTGTCCCCCCAGCCGGAGGTTCGGCGCCGGGCTTGGCGCCGTCGCGGGCGCCGTCGC
>CAZTUG010000056.1:4524-6484 GCA_964615955.1 uncultured Roseicyclus sp. | reverse complement strand
GGCGCCGTCGCGGGCGCCGTCGCCGGGCCATGGGCGGTCAGGGCCACGCTGACATTCTCCACCCCCTCCATGCGCGCCACCAGCGCCTGCGCCGCATCGCGCAGCGGCCCCATGGCGCGCGCCATCTCGGGCGTGGGCGCTTCCAGGATGAACGACACGCGCCCACCCTGCACCTGCACGGCGCGCACCATGTCGCGGCTGACAAGGTCGCCGCCATCGGGCAGGGCCAGCGTGCGCAGCGCCTCAAGGATCGTGTCGCGGGTCTGGGTCATCGGGTTTCACCTCCGGAGATCTTCCCTCCTGACATAGGACGCTTTTCGCGGCGGCGCACCCCCAGGGCGACCAGGCTCATCGCCACCGTGCCGCCCAACCCCATCCAGGTCAGCGCCGGGGCGATGCCCAGCAGGTCGGCCAGCGTCCCGATCGCCAGCGCGCCCAGCGCGACGGTGCCGATACCCACCACGATCCACAGGCTCATGACCCGGCCCCGATAGGCGTCCGGCAGGTCCGACTGGATCGCGGCCTGCAAGCTGACCCCGCACCAGGTAGAGGCCATGCCGGTCAGCGCCGTCGCCGCCAGCGCCAAGGGCCAGCTTGGCGCAAGGCCCATCGCCATCACCGCCCCCTGCCCCGCAAAGGCCGAGATCCAGACCAGAACGGGGATGCGCGCCCCCGCCGCCCCGAAGCCCACCGCCTTGAACAGCGCCGCGATCAGCGCCCCGCCGCCTGCCGCCGCCGTCAGGAAGCCAAGGCCCGCCGCGCCGCGCGCGAAGCCGCCATCGGCCAGCACCGGCAAGACCTCCAGCGCGCCCCGCGCGACCGTGGCGAAAACCAGCGTGATCAGCAGCGCACGCCGGATCAGCGGTTGCGACAGGGCAAAGCGCACCCCCTCCGCCAGGTCCGCCAGGAACGAGGCCTGCGCACGCACCGGCAGGTCGCGCGGGTGCAGGATCGGCAGCACCACCAGCATCGGCACATAGCACGCCGCCGCGATCCACAGCGCCACGCCGCCGCCCAGCGTCGCGATGATCCAGCCCGCGAAGACCGGCGCCGTCAGCCGCGCGAGGTTGAAGTTGAGCGCGGTGACAGCCACCACATGCTGCACCAGATCGGCCGCCACCAGCCGCGGCCCCAGCGACATGCGGATCGGGTGATGCGCCGCCGAGATCGCCCCGATCCCCAGCGCCGCCAGCGCAAGGCCGGCCGCGCCCACCTCCGCCGCCCCCAGCGCCAGGATCGCCAGCAGCGCCGCCATCAGCCCGTTGGTCACCATCGCCGCCCGCTTGATGTTCACCCGGTCCGCCAGCACCCCGAAGAGCGGCCCCGCGACGATCGTGGGCGCAAGGCTCAGGCCCGCCACGACCCCCACCACCGACGCCGATCCCGTCCGCTCCCACGCCAGCCAACCCAGCGTCACCCGCTGGATCCAGATCGCCTGCACGGCAAAGAAAACGCCCCCGAAGAACAGCCGAAACTGCAGGTCTCGGAAGGCTCCGCCCGCGATCAACACCTTGTTAACCTTACGGAATGTAACAGAAATGTGTTATGCGATTGCTGCATAGCAGCATTTCGGTTTCGGTCATTGTGCATCTGCAGCATTCACCTATCTTCAGTCTCGAAGGCAGTAAAGCCAACCACCTCGATGGGCCGGAAACAAGAGCCGCCCCATCCTGAGAAACCGAAATGAGGACGAACATGGCCTATTTTTCAGGCAACCGCGCCGAAACCCTTTCGTTGAGTGAGCGTCTGGCAGAAATCCGCGCCGCCGCAACGCTTGCCTATGGCAACTGGCGCGTCTATCGCCGCACGCTGAACGAGTTGAACGAGCTTTCGGCACGCGAAATGGCGGATCTTGGGATCAACCCCTCGATGGTCCGCTCCATAGCCATCGAAGCCGCCTACGGCAAGTCCGTCTGAGCACGGCACGACCACCAGCCGCGCACCTGCGGCACGACATACC
>CAZTUG010000056.1:0-4424 GCA_964615955.1 uncultured Roseicyclus sp. | reverse complement strand
ACCAGCCGCGCACCTGCGGCACGACATACCGGGCTCCTCTCCTCCCATTGGGGTCCGGGCTAGCTGGGCTGCATCATCTCCTCCCTTTGATGTGCCCGGCACTCCCTAGGGCCCGGCAACGGGTCAGCAAACCGGTTCCTCTCCTCCCTTTGGAACCGTGACGACCGGCAAAGCTCCTTCTCCTCCCTTAGGGGCGATGCCACCTCTGACGGCCTGTCCTTTTCCTCCCATCAGGACAGGTTGGAAGCTGGCGGTGATGGTCCTCCTCCTCCCTTTGGACTGTCACCGCCTTTTTCTTGTCCGGCGCGCCCCGACCGCCCCCGCGCCTTACGCGCGCAGATCCTTGGGCGATCCCATCACCACATAAGTCGTGATCGTCGCCACCTGCGGCAGCGCGCCCAGAATGTCGGTGTGAAACCGCTTGTAGGCCACCAGGTCCGGCACCTCCACCCGCAGCAGGTATTCCACCGTTCCCGTGATGTTGTGGCACTCGCGCACCTCGTCGGCGCGGGCCAGCGCCGTCTCGAACGCGGCCTGCGCGGCCTTGGTGTGCAGGCCCAGTCCGACGGTGATATAGGCGATGAACCCGATGCCCATGGCGGCCGGGTCCAGCACCGCGCGATAGCCCGCGATCACCCCCGCCGCCTCCAACGCCTGCACCCGCCGCAAGGTGGCCGAGGGCGACAGCGCCACGCGCTCGGCAAGGTCAAGGTTCGACACCCGCCCGTCGCGCGACAATACCTGCAATATCTGCCTGTCTTTTTCGTCCATCTTCGCCATTTGTTGCGCATCATGGCCCAAACCGGCGCATTTCGCAATTTCATTGCCGCGATCTGCCGCTAATGTTGCGCACCATGACGCCCGAGCTTCTCTCCGCCCTGATCCTCTTCGCCTTCGCATCCTCCATCACGCCGGGGCCCAACAACATCATGCTGATGGCCTCGGGGGTGAATTTCGGCATGCGGCGCACCCTGCCCCACATGCTCGGCGTGTCGCTGGGGCATGGCGCGATGACGCTGATCCTCGGCCTCGGGCTGGTGCGGATCTTCGAGCTGATCCCATGGCTGCGCAGCGCGCTGACAATCGTGTCGGTCTTCTACCTGCTGTGGCTGGCCTGGAAGGTCGCCCATGCAGCACCGCCGCCGGATGCCCGCGAAGGGTCCCGCCCGCTGAGCTTCCTGCAGGCGGCGGGTTTTCAATGGGTCAATCCCAAGGCGGTCTACATGGCGGTCTATGCCCAGACCACCTTCGCCCCCGAGGGATCGGGCTGGATCGGCGCCGTCATCGTGGCGGGCGTCTTCGCGATGACGAACCTGCCCTCCGTCGCCACCTGGGCCTGGGGCGGCACGCAGATCCGCCGCTGGCTGCGCGCGGGCGCACGGCTGCGGATCTTCAACTGGACCATGGCGGCGCTGCTGGTGGCCTCGCTCTACCCGATGCTGGCGGCGCTCCTGGCGGCCGAGGTCGTGTCGCGGTCATTCGCAGTCGTCCTGCCACCCGCTCCACCCTTTTGATACCGCACGTCCAAGACGCGCAAGACCGGTCCCCGCCTTTGCCCGACCTGCCCTAGCTCGGGTTGATCGCCACGCCGCCCGCGACCAGCGGGATCAGCGCCACCGGGTCCAGATCGGGCTGCCCCACACCGTCGCGGAAGACGTGCTGCAACAATTGCCCCGGATTGGCCGCGTCCGCGCTGTAGCGAAAGCACGACAGGCCGGGTGATCCGGCGCGGAATTCCTCCACCAGCGCGGGCAGTTCCTCGGCGGGCAGCAATTCCAGCCCCGCAAGGCTGAACGGAAAGCGATAGCCCTCTGCCTCCCGCGCCGACAGAAGGCCCTGCGTCGCCTCGTCGATACACAGCGCATTGCCGTCCCATTCGACGCGGAATTCCAGCACCGACATCGGCGCGTCCCAGACCGCACTGGCCGACTGCAGCACCGCATGATCGTCGTTCAGCGCGGTGTAAAGCTCGGCCCAGGCGCAGGCGAAACGGTCGTCGGGATAATAGCAGAAGACCGATTCGCGCATGTGCCCCTCGATCTCCGCGCGGCTGAGGAAGTCCTGCGCCTGCGCCGTGCCCGGCAGGGTCGCGGCGACCAGAAGGGCCGAAAGGATCAGGCGGCGATCGGGCATCGGAAACTCCGCAAAAAGCAATGAACGAGGTCCGGGGCAGACCTAGGGCCCCGTGCCCCGGTGGTCGAGGGTGGAAAACCGCACCTTTTCGCCCCCAGTCACGCGACACCCGACACGCGACAGCCGACACCGGACAGCCGTCAGGGGCCCGCCAGCAGGACCGAACCCTGCGACAGCGGCGCCAGCGTGATCGCATCCTCCCCATCGCGCCGCGTCCCGTCCGCGAAGATATGCTGCACATAGCCGCCGGGCCGGGCCGGATCGGGGGCGAAGCGGAAGCATGTCTTGGGCGCGATGCTCGGCGCCAATTCGTCGATGATGGCCTGCACCGCCTCGGGCGGTTGCGGCACCAGACCCTGCAAGTCGAACCGGAAATAGGGCGGCGCGGCGAAATCCAGACCGAATATGCCGAAATCGCCATCGCGGATGCACATCGCGTCGCCCACCCATGTGGCCTCCTGCGCGATGACGGCGATATCGCCGCTGGGCAGGATCGTGGCGAGGTGCAGGGTGATCTGCGGGCCGGGATCACCGTCGTAAAGCTCCACCCAGCCACAGCTTCCGTCCGCTTGCAGGCTGTAACACAAGGCGTTGCCGACGGTCAGCGCGGCGAAGCGCTCGGGGCTCAGGTAATCCTGCGCAAAGGCCGCGGACGGCAGGACAAGCGAGAAGGCGGACAGCAGGCGGCGCATCTGGATCCCCCGGAACGATCTTTCGCCAGCCTGGCCGCGCCGCGCGCTGCCGGTCCAGCGCAACCTTGACGGATCAGAACGGCACATCGTCCCCGCCCCCCCCGGCGGACCCCGCCGCGACAAGGAAACTTGCCACCACGTGCTTGGTGCCCGCCTTGTCGAAGGATATCTCCAGCTTGTCGCCCTCGATCCCCTGCACCGCGCCATAGCCGAACTTCTGGTGGAACACCCGGTCTCCGATGCCGAACGCGCAAAGCGCCTCGGCGTCGATCACCATGGCCTTCGCCTCCGATGGCTGGCGCAGGCCGGGACGACCCTGATTGGCCTGCAAGCGCCGCCAGCCGGGCGAATTGTAGACATCCGCGCTGGCCGCCCTGAGGTGCAGGTTGCTGCCCGCCATCTCCTGCTCCACCGGGCTGGCGGCGCGCGCGATGCCGCCCTGGTGGCCATAAAGGCCCGGCGGCGTCAGCACCTCCACATGATCGCCCGGCAATTCGTCGATGAAGCGCGACGGCATCTGGCTTTGCCACTGGCCATAGACCCGTCGGTTGCCCGCGAAGGAAATCGTGCAGACCGCCTCCGCCCGCGTGATCCCCACGTAGGCCAGCCGCCGTTCCTCCTCCAGCCCCGCCATGCCGCTCTCGTCCATGGACCGTTGCGAGGGGAACAGCCCGTCCTCCCAGCCCGGCAGGAACACCGCCGGAAATTCCAGCCCCTTGGCCGCGTGCAGCGTCATCAGCGTCACCTTCGGCTCGCTGTCATCGCTCTCGTTGTCCATGATGAGGCTGACATGCTCCAGGAACCCTTGCAGGTTCTCGAAGGATTCCAGCGCCTTGACCAGTTCCTTCAGGTTCTCCAGCCGCCCTGCCGCTTCCGGCGTCTTGTCGGTCTGCCAATGGCCGGTATAGCCGCTCTCGTCGAGGATGATCTCGGCCAGTTCGACATGGGACACGGCCCCGGCCGCGCCCTCTTCTTCTATCAGATCGTCGCTCGGGCCGACCTGCCGCAAGGGCCCCAGCATCATCGCCCGCCACCGCGCCAACCCCTCGACCAGCAGGCGCAACGCGCGCCCGCCCCTGCCGCCGATCGCCTGCGCCTCGACGCACAGCCGCGCGCCCTCCAGCAGGCCCACCCCATTGGACCGCGCCATCTTCTGGATCGTCTGCACCGCCTTGTCGCCAAGGCCGCGCTTGGGCGTATTCACGATCCGCTCGAAGGCGAGGTCGTCGTCGGGGCTGACGACCAGGCGGAAATAGGCCATGGCGTCCCGGATCTCCATCCGCTCGTAGAAGCGCGGCCCGCCGATGACGCGGTAGGGCATGCCGATGGTCAGGAAGCGATCCTCGAAGGCGCGCATCTGGTGCGAGGCGCGCACCAGGATGGCGATGCCGTTCGGCCCGACCAGATCGCCGCCGCGCGTGCCATGGCCCAGCGCCTCGATTTCCTCGGCCACCCAGCGCGCTTCCTCGTCGCCGTCCCAATGGCCGATCAGCCGCACCTTCGCGCCGTCGTCGCCCTCGGTCCACAGCGTCTTGCCCAAGCGCCCCTTGTTGCCCGCGATCACGCCCGAGGCGGCGGCCAGGATATGCCCGGTGGAGC
>CAZTUG010000055.1:20344-22197 GCA_964615955.1 uncultured Roseicyclus sp. | reverse complement strand
CCGCGTATCTGGCACGGCCGATGCGTCGCCGGTCCCGCTGCCCGCGGGCCTGCCGATGCTGCTGGCCGGCCTGGGCGCCATCGCGCTGGTCCGCCGCCGCGCCGCGCGCGGCTGAGACGCCGACCGCGCGCGGCTTAGACGCCGACCGCGGACCGCGCGCGAGACCCCGCGAGGTTCGCGCGCGCGACCGCCGGACGAGATGCCGCCGCAGCGCCCGCTGCGGCGGCATTTTCAGGCACCCGAACATGCTGCAGACAGGAAAAGGGATCGCGGCGCGCGCGCGGGCATGCCGGGGCCGAGGGGCAGGACCGTTTCGGGGTTGGCTTAACGAATTGACAAGGACTGCCCCCTAGACAGGCCGCATGAAAAGACTCTTGCAGGACATGGTTCGAATGCGCCCCCGTTTTTCGCGGCACCGCGCCGGTCCGCTTGCCGTGGGTCCGGCACTCGATCCGAAGATGTCCGCCGTGCTGCAACTGGTCGACACGACGCAGGCCGTCATCCACTTCAAACCCGACGGGACCATCGAACATGCGAACGGGAATTTTCTGCGCGCGACGGGATATGAACTGAAGGACCTGGTGGGGGCCAACCACCGGATCTTCGTGGACCCCGCCCATGTGGCCTCGGCCGATTATGCAGCGTTCTGGGCCAATCTCCGCAGGGGCAAGCCGTTCACCAATCGCGTCAGCCGGATCACGAAATCCGGCGATGTCATATGGCTGCACGCGACCTATGGCCCGGTTTTTGATGCCGATGGCACGGTGATCAGCGTGGTCAAGTTCGCGTCGTTGATGACGGATATGCAGACCAGCGTCACGGATATCAGCGCGGCCATGGCGGCCCTGCAGGACGGCGTGCTGACCCATCGCGTGCCGGTTGCCGAGGATCCGCAACTCGCCCCGCTCGGGCTCAGTTTCAACAGCGCGGTGGAGCGGCTATGCGCCGTTATGGGCGGTGTCACCACGATGGCCTCCGGCGTTCTGCGCGGGGCGGCTGACATGACCGCGACCGCCGATGACCTGACCCGGTCCGCGCAAGGGACGCAATCCGCGCTGTCGCGATCCACCGACGTGTTGCGCAGCCTGACGGAAGCGACCGAAGCCACCGCCGGTGGCGCGGCGCAGATCGACGCCGCGGTGCGCAGCACCCGTGACGCGGCCGAGGCCAGTCGTGTCGTCGTGGACGAGGCGATTGCCGCCATGGACAAGATCGAATCCTTCTCGACCGAGATCTCCAAGATCATCGCGGTGATCGACGACATATCGTTCCAGACCAACCTGCTGGCGTTGAACGCGGGGGTGGAGGCGGCGCGCGCGGGCACGGCCGGGCGCGGCTTCGCGGTCGTCGCCGAGGAGGTGCGCGGGCTGGCCCGGCGCGCTGCCGACTCCGCCAGCCAGATCAAGCGCTTGATCTCCGATTCCAGCAGCCAGGTGGGGCAGGGGGCGGAACTGGTCCGGCGCACCGGGCGCGAACTGGCCTCCATCTTCGAGGGTCTGAACGGCATCGCGCAGACCGCGCCCGAGATCGCGCGGAGCGCGCGCGACCAGAACGCCACGCTATGCGATGTGTCGGGATCGCTGGTCGCCCTGTCGGGGGTCAGCGCGGAAAACCTGCTTGCGGTCGATCGCAGCCGCGAGATCGCCGCCCAACTGTCGGAGGAGGCGGCGCATCTGGCCAAAGAGTTGTCCGGCTTCCAGACTGTCCGGGGCTCGGGCTACGGGGAAGACCGCCGCGCCGGGTGACGGTTGCACGCCGTCGCAGGGTGGCGCGCAGTCACGCGCTCGGCGCCGGGCGCGCGCCCCTCGTGCGGATGCGCGTGCGCCCCTCGTGCGGATGCGCGGATGCCCCTC
>CAZTUG010000055.1:13017-20244 GCA_964615955.1 uncultured Roseicyclus sp. | reverse complement strand
GCCCCTCGTGCGGATGCGCGGATGCCCCTCGTGCGGATGCGCGGATGCCCCTCGTGCGGATGCGCGGATGCCCCTCGTGCGGATGCGCGGGTGTGTTCTCGTGCGGATGCGCCGCGAGGCGCTTGGTCGGGCGGGACAGGTTCAGCTGGTGGAGCCGTTGGGCGCGGTGGCAACCGTCATGTAGTAGGGGTCAGAGCCGTCGAAGCCGAAATAGTAGTTCAGCATCCCGTCATCGACGAGGTTGCGCTGGTAGGCCACCGAGGCCACCGCGATCAGGTTCACCAGTTCTTCGGTGGTGATCGTGCCTTCCTCCAGCGCCTCGATGCCGGAGGTCAACTGGCTCATGATGTCATAATTCATCAGCGCGTTGGCGTCGTCATAGAGGACTTCCGCCTCCGCCTCGGACATGTAGCCGGTTTCCAGCACGGGCCCGAAATGGCTGGCGAAGAACTGGATCCAGTCATCGCTCAACTGACGCGAGCGCAATTCGTCGTCCATGCGTCCCGCAAGGATCTGGATCGTGTCGGTCAGAAGGGCCGTCGTCGCGATCGCCAGCCCCACCGCAGCCGCCGCCAGAACGGTCCAATCGACAGTGATTGCCCCGGTCTCGTCGGTTGCGAAGGTGGTCAAGCTGGATGTACGAGTCACGATACCGGGCCTTTTGCAGGGATATCGTGCGGTCTTGCGCCCAAAAGCGGGCAATTTTGTGGCGGATTGGGCAGTTGGCCCGAACAATCGAATTCGGATCGGTGAACAATGCGCGGCGACCCGCCCATTCGCCCGGTCCCCGGCTTGTGGGCGGTCGGGACTTCACCGATACTGCCGCCATGTTCGCGACCCGCCGCTTCCTCCCGTCGATCATGTCCGCGCCTTGCCTTGCGCGGAGACCGTGGCTGCCGCTGTGGCTGGTCGCTGCCCTCGCGCCCGCGCCGGCCTTGGCCCATCCCCACATCTTCATCGATGCCGGCCTGCACTTCGTGATGGAGGAGGGGCGCGTGACCGCGGTGGAGGTGACATGGCTCTATGACGAACTCTATTCCCTCCTGCTGATGCAGGATCACGGTCTGGACGGGGATTTCGACCTGACCCTGACCGAGGCGGAAGAGGCGCGGATGCTGGGCTTCGATCTGGACTGGACGCATGGCTTCGACGGCGGGCTGACCCTGCGCCGGGGCGATGCCGCGATGGAGATCGGCCCGCCCGAGGCGGTCTCGCTGTCGCTGGTCGGGCCGGGGCAGTTGCGCACGGTCCACCGCCGTGCCGTCCTGGATCCCGGCGGCGGGTCCAGTGGCGGGTCCAGTGGCGGGCCGGGGGACGGGCCGGGGGACGGGCCGGGGGACGGGCCGGGGGACGCAGGGATGCTGGAGGCGCAGGTCTACGACGCGGAATTCTACGTCGCCTTCGAGATGACCGGAGAGATGACCGTGGACGGCGCGACCTGCGAGGCCACCCTGATCCGTGCGGATCTGGATGCCGCCTACGCCGCGCTCGACACCGCCATGGCGGAGATCGGCGGCGCCGTGGCCGACGACGACAACTTCCCCGCCATCGGCGCCTTCTTCGCCGACCGGGTCACGCTGGAATGTGCGCCATGAGGCTGCCGCGATGCGCCCGGAGGCCGTCGCGATGCGCTGGCTGATCGCGGGCCTGACCCTGGCCGGGGTGGCGGCGCTGGTCGGCCTCTGGCTGGCCGGCGCGGACCGGGTCGTCGGCACATGGGCGCTGGACGGCCAGCGCGAGGCGCAGGGCGCCATGGCCGCCGCCCTGCGCCGCCTGCGCGCGGGCGATGCCGCGGCGGTGGGCGCGCTGATGGCGGTCTGCTTCGGCTACGGCTTCTTCCACGCGGCCGGGCCGGGCCATGGCAAGCTGCTGATCGGCGGCTACGGCGCGGCACGGCAGGTCGGCGCGGTGCGGCTGTCGGCGGTCGCGCTGGCGTCGAGCCTGGCGCAGGGCGGCACCGCCATCGCGCTGGTCGGCGCGGGGCTCTGGCTCCTCGGGCTGGGGCGCGATGCCATGACCGACCTCGCCGACCGCCTCTTCGCGCCGCTCAGCTTCGCGGCCATCGCCTGCGTCGGTCTCTGGCTGGCGGGGCGCGGCGCGCTTGCCCTCTGGCGCCTGCGCCAGCCGCGTTCGACCGCCATTGCCACCGACCATGCCGGCCACGCGCACCCCGGCCACGCGCCCCCCGGCCACGCGCCCCCCGATCCTGGGCACCCTGACCGAGGCCACCCCGGCCACGCGCACCCCGGCAGCGCCACCGCCTGCACCACCTGCGGTCACGCCCATGCCCCGTCGGCCGAGGCCCTTGCCCAGGCCACCGGCCCGCGCGAGATCGCGGCCCTGATCGCCGCCGTCGCCATCCGCCCCTGCACCGGGGCGCTTTTCGTGCTGATCCTGACCGCCCAGATGCAGGTGTTCTGGGCCGGTATCCTCGGGACCATCGCCATGGCGCTCGGCACGGCCTCGGTCACCATCGCGGTGGCCGTCGCCTCGGTCACCGTGCGGCGCGGCGTGCTGGCGGGCCTTGCCGACAGCCCGGCGCTGGCCCGCGCGCAGCCGCTCCTGGAACTCGCCATCGGCGCGCTGGTGGCCGCACTGGCCGCCGCACTGGTCGCAGCCTCGATCTGACCGCCCAGCCCGCCCAGCCCGCTCCGCCCAGCCCGCTCCGCCCAGCCCGGGCCGCCCAGCCGCGCTGCACGATCCCGCCCGGAGCCAAAGCCGCAACCTCCCCCATTCATCTTGGCAAAAAAACTCACCTGTGTCGTCCGTGCCGCCCGGCGCTCCGGCGCGGTGGCACGCCGCGCGCGGCCTCTTGCCCCCCCCTGCCGCCGCGCGTAAGGCCGCGCCATGACCTTCGCCGATCACCTTCGCGCCACGCTCAAGCTCGGCCTGCCGCTGATCGGCGGGCAATTGGCGCAGACCTTCATCGGCGTCACAGACACCGTGATGATGGGCTGGTATGGCGTGGCCGAACTGGCTGCCGTGGCGTTGGGGGCGTCGTATTTCCACCTGATCCTGATCCTCGGCATGGGGTTCGGGCTGGCGGTCATGCCCATGGTCGCCGCCGCCTCGGCGCGGGACGACGCAGCGCAGGTGCGGCGGGTGACGCGGATGGGCCTGTGGATCGCGATCGCCTTCGCCGCCTGCGTGATGCCGCTGTTCTGGTTCTCGGGCGCGATCCTGCTGCTGGCGGGGCAGGAGCCCGCCATCGCCGCGGATGCGCAAACCTACCTGCGCATCGCCGGGTGGGGGATCTGGCCCGGCGTGGCGCTGGTGGTGCTGCGCAGCCACCTGTCCGCGCTGGAGCGGCCCAGTATCGTGCTCTGGGCCTGGCTGGGCGGGGTGGTGTTGAACGCGGGGCTGAACTGGGTGTTCATCTTCGGCAATCTCGGTGCGCCGGAACTGGGGATCGCCGGCGCGGCCTCGGCCTCGGTGGCGGTCCATCTGCTGATCTTCACCATCCTCGCGCTCTACGCCGCGCGGGCCGAGGGGTTGCGCGACTATACCCTCTTCGCGCGGTTCTGGCGGCCGGACCCCGAGGCGCTGGCGCAGGTCTTCCGCCTGGGCTGGCCGATCGCCGTCACGCTGCTGTCCGAGGCAGGGCTGTTCATGGCCACGATGATCATGATGGGCTGGATCGGGACGCTGGAGCTGGCCGCCCATGGCATCGCGATCCAGATCATCTCGACCACCTTCATGGTCCATGTCGGGCTCAGTTCGGCGGTGACGGTGCGCGTCGGACGCGCCCAGAGCAGGGCGGACCCCGACGGGCTGCACATGGCCGCGCGCGCGGCGCTGGTGCTGTCGGCGGGGATGGTGATCGCGACGGTCGCGCTGCTGATCGCGATGGCGGCGCCGCTGATCGGGCTGTTCGTCGATCCCGCCGACCCGCTGCGCCCGCAGATCATTGTCATCGGGGCCAGTCTGCTGGCGGTGGCCGCCATCTTCCAGTTGGCCGATGCGGGGCAGGTGATGGCGCTGGGGCTGCTGCGCGGGGTGCAGGATACCTCGGTGCCGATGGTCTATGCCTTCGTTGCCTACTGGTTCATCGGCCTGCCGCTGGCCTATGCGCTCGGGTTTCCGCTGGGCTACGCGGGCGAGGGGATCTGGGCCGGCCTCGCCATCGGCCTCGCCGTGGCGGGCGCGGTGCTGATGGCGCGGTTCTGGCGGATCGCGCGACGCCTGACCGGCGGCTGACCTGCGCCGACCCGGGCCGATTGCGTGAAAGCGTCCGCCTCCGGCTCACGGGCTGCGCCCGCGTCCCGTCACCGGAGCGACGGCGGGCGCTTGTCCGTCTCCGGCTCACGGGCTGCGCCCGCGTCCCGTCACCGGAGCGACGGCGGGCGCTTGTCCGTCTCCGGCTCACGGGCTGCGCCCGCGTCCCGTCACCGGACTGGGCGCCGTGGGCGCGACCGCGCGGGCGCGCGGCCGCCCCGGACACGGCGCCCGCGCGCCGTTTCAGGCGTGCCGCTCGGACGCGCGCGATGCAGGTGCGTCACGGTAGGGGCAGGGGCTTTTCTGCGGTGCTGCCACCCGGTGGCGGGGCTGCCGCGCCGGGCCGCGCGGCGGCCCGGCGCCACCGCCGTCGTGATGCAGGCGCGCCCTGCGCGCTGAAGACACGCGGATGGCCAGCCCCCGACATCAGCCCCCGCCGTCAGCCCCCGCCGTCAGACCGCACCGTCAGCTCCTGCCGTCAGCTCCTGTCGTCAGCCCGCTCCGTCAGCTCCTGCCGCTCGTCAACCGCGCAAGTTCGCCATGACGTTCAAGCGCGACGTTCAAGCGCGTCGTTCAAGCGCGTCGTTTGACCGCGCCGGTCGGCTCGCAAACGGCCCGCGCCCCCGGGCCCGCACAAGGCCCGCGCCGCTCAGACCCGAGACAACCCGTCCAGCACCCGCGCCCAGGACCGGATGCCGTGGTGGAAGCTCGACAGGTCGTATTTCTCGTTCGGCGAATGGATCGCGTCATCGTCGCGGCCGAATCCCGCCAGGACCGAGTCCATCCCGAGAATGCTCTTGAACAACCCCGCCACCGGGATCGAGCCGCCGCAGCCGATATAGGCGGCCTCGTTCGGCCATTCCGCGCTCAGCGCCCGGCGCGTCACCTCGAAGACCGGGTGGCTGGTATCCATCACCCCCGCCCGCGACCCGCGCGTTCCCTTGAACTCGACGGTGCAATCTTGCGGGATCTGCAACAGGATCCAGTCGCGCAGCGCCGTCTGCAAGCGGTCCGGGTCCTGGCCCGCGACCAGCCGGAAGCTGATCTTGGCATGGGCTTTCGACGGCAGCACCGTCTTGAACCCCGCGCCGGTATAGCCGCCCCAGATGCCGTTGACCTCCGCCGTGGGGCGCGACCAGATCATCTCCAGCCCGCTCCGCCCGGCCTCGCCGGCCGGGTGGCTCAGTCCCACCGGCCCGAGGAAGGCCTCGGGGTTGAAGCCGAGCCCGTCCCACATCGCGCGCTGCGCCTCGGGGATCTCGGCCACGCCGTCGTAGAAGCCCGGCACCTGCACCCGGCCCTCGGCGTCGTGCAGGTTCGCCAGCACCCGCGTCAGCACCCGGATCGGGTTCATCGCGATGCCGCCATACATGCCGGAATGCAGGTCGATCTTCGGCCCGGTCACCGTGATCTCCTCCTGCAGCATGCCGCGCAGCTGGGTGACGATGGCGGGAACGCCGTCGCCGAACAGCCCGGTATCGCAGATCAGCGCGATATCCGCCTTCAACTCGGCACCGTTACCCTCGAGGAAAGGCACCAGCGACGGCGATCCGGATTCCTCCTCCCCCTCGAGGAACACCGTGACACGGGCGGGCAGCGCGCCGGTTTCCGTCTTCCACGCGCGGCACGCCTCGAGAAAGGTCATCAACTGGCCCTTGTCGTCCGAGGTGCCGCGCCCGCGGATCACCTTGACGCCGTCCATCTCCTCGATCGCGGGATCGAAGGGGTCGCGGTCCCACAGGTCCAGCGGATCGACCGGCTGCACGTCGTAATGGCCGTAGAACAGCACATGGGGCGCGCCGTCCGGTCCGTCATGGTGGGCGACCACCATCGGGTGCCCGTCGGTGGGCCGGAGCGCGGCGTCGAAGCCCATCGCGGCCAGATCCGCCACCAGCACCTCGGCCGCGCGGGCGACATCGGCGTCATAGGCCGGATCGGTGGAAATGGAGGGGATGCGCAACAGGGTCATCAGGCGGTCGAGCGCGGGGTCGAGATCGGCATCGATGCGGGCGAGAACGGCGTCAAGGGACATGGGCAAGCGGCTTTCCGGAACGGGGATGTCAGGGGCCATCTTGGCGAGGCCGCGCGCCAGTTGCAATGCGGCGATGGCCAAGGGGGGGGCAACTGGGGCTTGCCGGGGGGGCATCGGTGGATACGGGCGCGCGTCACGGCGCGCGGTCGGACGCGGGTCAGGGGGCGGGTCAGGGGGCGGGTCAGGGGGCGGGTCAGGGGGCGGGTCAGGGGTCATGTGCGGCGGGCCGCTCTCCACAACGTGAAGCGGAGTGATTGGCTTTCGGAATCCCGTCATGGCGTGATTGTCGCGGGGGTGCCGTGCCGCGTCGCCGATCCGACACCGGGCAACCAGACCAAGCCAGACCAGACCAGACCAGGCCAGACCAGACCAGACAGGGACATGATCATGAGACTTCGCCAGCATTTCTTTGCCGCCGCACTTTCCACCGCCGCACTTGCCGCGGGCGCGACGGCCGCCACGGCACAGGACTGCACCTTCGAGGGGGATGTCTTCGACTTCACCCCCGAGCAGATCGCGGCCCTTTACGATTGCGTGCGCGACGACTTGCCGGCCGCCTATGGCGCGGGCGGGAATGGGGTCGCCGCCGATTACCGCATGTGGGGGCAAGCCACCACCGGGCCCTTCGCGCCGGGGGTCCATGGGGAGCGGTTCCTCAACACCTTCGTCAACGAGATCGGATACGACACCTATATCCGCTACACCGATGACGACGAGGCCTTTGAGATGCCCGTGGGCACCGTCATCGCCAAGGAAAGCTACAGCCTGCGCGACGGGGCGCCGCGGATCGGGCCGCTGTTCATCATGACCCGGGTGGCCACCGCCGACAGCCCCGATACCGATGGCTGGGTCTATTCCGCCGTGCAGCCCAACGGTCAGCCGATGGGGATCAGTCAGGCGTTCTGCCATGACTGCCATGGCGGCTTCGAATTCTCGGACAGCCTTGGCTACCCGGTCTTCGAGGTGCGGCTGGGGCAGTA
>CAZTUG010000055.1:4921-12917 GCA_964615955.1 uncultured Roseicyclus sp. | reverse complement strand
TCTTTTTTTCCCGGCTTGACCCAGATCAAGGCCCGCCTCGCGTCAAATTGTAGCTTGGCCAAGCAGGGCCCAGCGCCCTATCTGAGGCGAGAGCGGGAGAAACGTCTCTTCCGCCAAGCCATCGATCTGACGGCGCGGGCCTCCGCGTCGGCACGGGGAGACCGCCAGTGACTACACCCAAACATGCCGCGTCCGTGGCACCCGCATACGACGCCGCGCTCGACGCCGCGCTGGGCAAACTGCACGAGGAAGGCCGCTACCGCACCTTCATCGACATCGAGCGGACGCGCGGCCAGTTCCCCCACGCGATCTGGACCAGGCCCGACGGCACCGAGCAGGACATCACGGTGTGGTGCGGCAACGATTACCTCGGCATGGGGCAGCACCCGGTCGTGCTGGCGGCGATGCACGAGGCGCTGGAGGCCACCGGCGCAGGCTCGGGCGGCACGCGCAACATCTCGGGCACCACGGTCTACCACAAGGCCCTGGAGGAGGAGTTGCGCGACCTGCACGGGAAGGAGGCGGCGCTTGTCTTCACCTCCGCCTACATCGCCAATGACGCGACGCTGTCCACCCTGCCCAAGATCTTCCCCGGCCTGATCATCTATTCCGACGCGCTCAACCATGCCTCCATGATCGAAGGCGTGCGCCGCAACGGCGGGGCCAAGCGCATCTTTCGCCACAACGACGTGGCCCATCTGCGCGAATTGCTGGCCGCCGACGACCCCGCCGCGCCGAAACTGATCGCCTTCGAGAGCGTCTATTCGATGGACGGCGATTTCGGTCCCGTCGCGGAGATCGTGGCGCTGGCCGAGGAATTCGGCGCGCTGACCTATATCGACGAGGTTCATGCCGTCGGCATGTACGGCCCGCGCGGTGGCGGCGTGGCCGAGCGTGACGGGCTGGCGCAGCGGATCGACATCATCAACGGCACGCTGGGCAAGGCCTTCGGGGTCCATGGCGGCTATATCGCGGCGAGCGCCAGGATGTGCGACGCGGTGCGCTCCTACGCGCCGGGGTTCATCTTCACCACCTCGCTGCCGCCCGTCGTCGCGGCGGGGGCGGCGGCCTCGGTCCGCCACCTGAAGACCGATCAGGCCCTGCGCGACCTGCATCAGGACCGCGCGGCGGCGCTGAAGCTGCGGCTCAAGGGGCTGGGCCTGCCGATCATCGACCACGGATCGCATATCGTGCCGGTGATCGTGGGCGACCCGAAGCACACCAAGGCGATTTCGGATGCGCTGCTGGCGGATTTCGGCATCTACGTGCAGCCGATCAACTATCCCACCGTGCCGCGCGGGACCGAACGCCTGCGCTTTACCCCCTCGCCGGTGCACGATCCGCGCATGATCGACGGGCTGGTGCGGGCGATGGACGGGTTGTGGAGCCACTGCGCGCTCAACCGCGCGGAACTGGCGGGCTAGGGCGCGCGCGGCCATCCAGATCGCCGGGGATCGTGGCCTGACGCCGCCGCCGCGCGGCCTTGGCGCGTGTTATCCACAAGAAATTTCGGACCGGCGCATGGGCGAACGGCGCGAAAATGATGCATTCGCCGCATTTTCCGTGATTTTTCACCCGGATCATGGGCGCAATCACGCCGAAAGCGCGGGGCGCGGTCTGCGAATGGGTGCAACACCCCCGCAGCCCGTGATACCCCGGGAAAAAGTCGGCGGTGGGTCTTTGGGAATCACACGCCTTGGGGTAACATCTAGGGACAATGGGGCGTCGCACCACTAATCGTGGTGGACGACCTCAAGGAATTGGGGCAGGCCGCATGGGCCAATACGACGATCCGTATCGGGACATCGCAGACCCGGATCAGGGCCGCGCCTTTGGTCCGGCTGCCGATGCCGCGCCGTCGGTTCCCGTCGCCTTCGATGGATACGACCTTCTGGATGTGCCGCTGGGCGACCTGCTGCGGGGCGAACGCGCGACGCTTGGCAAATCCCTGCTGGATGTGGAGCGGGAACTGCGCATCCGCGCCACCTATATCGCCGCGATCGAGAACGGCGATATCGGCGCGTTCCAGTCGCAGGGCTTCATCGCGGGCTACGTCCGCTCCTATGCGCGCTATCTCGGGATCGATCCGGAATGGACCTTCCGCCGCTTCTGCGAGGAGTCCGGCTTTCGCGGCATTCATGGCGGCGGCTCGACGCAGGCCTCGGCGGCGAAGCGCGCGCTGGGCGACGCCCCGCGCCGACTGGACCCGAACGAGGTGATGTCGACCTCGCGCATTTCCCTGGCGCCCACCCGCGAGAGCCTGTTCCACCGGGTCGAGCCCGGCGCGCTGGGCTCCATCGCGGTCTTGCTGATGCTGGTCGTGGGCATCGGCTACGGCGCCTGGGCCATCCTCTACGACATCCAGCGCCTTCAGATCGCACCCATCGACGAGGCCCCGACGGTGCCGCTGGCGCAACTCGACCCGCTGGCCGGCGCGACCGAAGGCGCCTTCGATGTGGTGCAGGGCTTCGATATCGCGGTGCCGGGGCCGGAAACGGTGGATCGCCTTTACCGTCCGCAGGCGCTGGAATCGCCGGTGCTGACGCCGCGCGACGGGGCGCTGGCGACGATCGACCCCGACGAAGTCGGCACGCTGAGCGGCTCGGGCAGCACCGCCAACCCCGATGGCGGCGCCGCGCCCGCGGCGATCGCGGATGCCGCTGCGACGTCGGTGCAGGTGACCCAGGCGCTGGACCAGGTGATGATCTTCGCCACGCGGCCCACCTGGGTGCGCGTCACCTCCGCGTCCGGCGCCACCATCTACGAGGCGACGCTGGACGCGGGCGACAGCTACCTGGTCCCCGAGGGCGAAGAGGCGGCGCTGCTGCGCTCGGGCAATGCCGGATCGCTCTACTTCGCCGTCAATGGCGTGGCGCTTGGCCCGGCGGGCGAAGGCGCGTCCATCGTGCGCGACGTGGAACTGACCGCCGATGCCCTCTCAGCCAGCTATGCGATGGCCGATACCAGTGCCGATCCCGATCTGGTCGAGGTCGCCTCGCTGGTGCTGGATGCCAATGCGCTGCCCGCGGGCCCCGTGGACGTGCCGGTGCAGCCCGCCGCTGCGGCCGCTCCGGCGCCTCTGGGCCTGGTTTATGACCCGACCGGCGGGTCCGCGCCCGCCACCGCGCCGTTCCCCGACCTGCCCGCCGATATCGCCGCCGCGCTGGTGGCCGCCAACGCGCTGCCCGTCGTCGTGCTGACCCCCGACGCGGACGACACGCGCCCCCAACCGCGTCCCTGAGCCCCCCGCGCTCTGGCCCGCGCGCCTGACCCCCGCGCTCTGGCCCCCGCGCTCTGGCCCCTGTGCTCTGGCCCCTGTGCTCTGGCCCCTGTGCCCCCTGGTGGCTCGGGCGCGCGCGGCCTCCTGCACCTTTCCACGGATACTCATCTTCCCTCCCCGACCCTTGCCCCGGGCGTGCGGTGCGCCGCTTTTTTCCCGCCGATCCCCCCGCGCGCGTTGTTCCCCCGCCGCGTCGGGGCTATCTTGCGCCGCAAGACCGCGCGAAAGATCCCCGCGAACCCTCTGCAAAGGCCGCCTGACCATGTCGCACAACCCGATCCGCCCCTGGCGCAACATCGACCGCCGCCGCAGCCGTCAGATCATGGTGGGCCGCGTTCCCGTGGGGGGCGATGCGCCGATCACCGTGCAGACCATGACCAATACGCTCACCACGGACGCCAGGGCGACCATCGCACAGGTGATCGCGGCGGCCGAGGCGGGGGCCGATATCGTTCGCGTGTCCGTCCCCGACGAAGCCAGCGCCAAGGCGCTGCGCGAGATCTGCCGCGAAAGCCCGGTGCCGATCGTGGCCGACATCCACTTCCACTACAAACGCGGGATCGAAGCCGCCGAGGCGGGCGCCGCCTGCCTGCGGATCAACCCCGGCAACATCGGCGACGCCGCCCGCGTGAAAGAGGTCGTGCGCGCCGCCCGCGATCACGATTGCTCCATCCGCATCGGCGTGAACGCCGGCAGCCTGGAACGGCACCTGCTGGAGAAATACGGCGAGCCCTGTCCCGACGCGATGGTGGAATCGGGTATGCACCACATCAAGCTGCTGGAAGACAACGATTTCCACAACTTCAAGATCTCGATGAAGGCGTCGGACATCTTCATGACGGCGGCCGCCTATAACCAACTGGCGGACCAGACCGACGCGCCGTTCCACATGGGCATCACCGAGGCGGGCGGGTTCGTCGGCGGCACGGTGAAATCCGCCATCGGGCTGGGCAACCTGCTCTGGGCGGGCATCGGCGACACGCTGCGGGTGTCGCTGTCCGCCGACCCGGTGGAAGAGGTCAAGATCGGCTTCGAGATCCTGAAATCGCTGGGGCTGCGGCACCGCGGCGTCAACATCATCTCGTGCCCATCCTGCGCGCGGCAGGGCTTTGACGTGATCCGCACGGTCGAGGCGCTGGAAAAGCGGCTGGAGCATATCAAGACGCCGATGAGCCTGTCGATCATCGGCTGCGTCGTGAACGGGCCGGGCGAGGCGCTGATGACCGATGTGGGCTTCACCGGCGGCGGCGCGGGCAGCGGCATGGTCTACCTGGCCGGCAAGCAGAGCCACAAGTTGAGCAACGAGCAGATGATCGAGCATATCGTCGAACAGGTCGAGAAGCGCGCCGAGGCCATCGAGGCCGAGCGCGCGGCAGCGGACCAGGCGGCGGACGAGGCGGAGGACGAGGCGGCGGACCAGGCGGCGGACCAGGCGGCGGAATAGGCGGACCCGACGGAACGAACGCAAGGGTCCGGCGTTGGATCCACGATCCGGCGGCGAGGCCATGTCCTTGCGCCGGCAGATACCGACCGACAGATATCGCCTGGACGATATCGCAACGTTCCCGAAAGGATGCCACCATGAAGACCGCTCAAGACTACCTCGATACCGCAAACGCCACGGTTCCCACGATGCCGGCCGAGGCGGCGATCGCGAAACATGCCCGGGGGGAGGGCACCTTCATCGACGTGCGCGACAGCGCCGAGATCGCCCAGAGCGGCACCATCGCGGGTGCACACCGGATCAATCGCGGCATGATCGAGTTCCGGGCCGATCCGGCCGTGGAGGAGCTGTACGACCCGATCTTCACGAAGGATGCGGAGATCTATCTGGTCTGCGGCGCTGGCGGGCAGGCGGCCCTGTCGGGCAAGACCCTGCAGGAGATGGGGTACACGAACGTCACCAATATCGGCGGCTTCCCGGGCTGGAAGGATGCCGGTGGCCCGACCGAGGCGTGAGCGGGATCTGCCCGGCACCCGATCGTCACGGCCGGATCGTCACGGCTGGATCGTCACGGCTGGATCGTCACGGCTGGATCGTCGCTGACCGGGTCGGCTCCGCGTCTCTGAGTCTCCGCGTCTCCGCGTCTCCGCGTCGCGCAGGGGCGCAGGGGGCAGGGGCGCAAGTGCACGGGGCGCGCTCCCGCGATGGCCCGTGGCCTTGCGGCCCCGGTCCATCCTTGGGCGTGGCGCCGGGGCGCGCCGTGCGGCGCGTGTCCCGGCGCGGCGCCCGGCCTGTTGGCGGCGGCGCGGGCGGCGAAGGCGGAACGAGTTTTTCTGCCAAGATGAAAGCACATCCGCTTGAGGCTCCGGGCGGGCCGGGATACCCTGGTTCGACAGATCGGGACCGATCAAGGGCCCGACAGATCGGGACCGATCAAGGGCCCGACAGATCGGGACGGATCAAGGGGAAGTCGCACCATGACAATGCTGGCCGATCTGCCGCGCAACGAGGCCGGTATCGCGACCGCGCTGTCCGTGCTGGCGCAGGTTTTCGGGCCCCGGCTCGAACGGGGGCAGGCGATGCGCGACCAGCACGGGCACACCACCACCTGGCTGCGCAACCAGCCGCCCGATGCGGTGCTTTTCCCCGAGACCACCGAAGAGGTGCAGGACATCGTGCGCATCTGCGCCACGCACCGCGTGCCGATCATCCCCTTCGGCACCGGCACTTCGCTGGAGGGGCATGTGAATGCGCCTGCGGGCGGCATCACGCTCGATTTCAGCCGGATGGATGCGATCCTTGCGGTCCATGCGGCGGATATGGACGTGGTGGTCCAGCCCGGCGTGACGCGCAAGGCGCTCAACACCCATCTGCGCGATACCGGGCTGTTCTTCCCGATCGATCCCGGCGCCGATGCCTCGTTGGGCGGGATGGCCGCGACCAACGCCTCGGGCACCGGTGCGGTGCGCCATGGCACGATGAAGGACAATGTGCTGGCGCTGACGGCGGTGCTGCCCTCGGGCGAGGTGGTCAAGACCGCCGCCCGGGCGCGCAAGACCTCGGCCGGATATGACCTCACCCGGCTGATGGTGGGCAGCGAGGGCACGCTTGGCCTGATCACCGAGTTGACCCTGAAGCTGCAGGGCATCCCCGAGGCGACCTCGGCGGCCACCTGTTCCTTCCCCTCGGTCGAGGCCGCCTGCAACGCGGTCATCGCGACCTTCCAGCACGG
Source organism: uncultured Roseicyclus sp. (assembly GCA_964615955.1). Classification (GTDB taxonomy): domain Bacteria; phylum Pseudomonadota; class Alphaproteobacteria; order Rhodobacterales; family Rhodobacteraceae; genus Gymnodinialimonas. Next base: position 6,461 of record CAZTUG010000055.1, on the reverse strand, counting down.
TCTGCCGATGGCGCGGATCGAGTTGCTTGACGCGCGGTTCGTGACGGCCGTCAACGCCTATTCCCGGTTGTCCCTGCCGGAAACGCCGCTGTTGCTGCTGGAATTCCAGGGCACGGCTTCCGCGGTCCGGGATCAATCCGTGCTGTTCGGGGAGATCGCGGCCGAGATGGGCGGCACCGGATACACCTTCACCACCCGCGAGGAGGAGCGCAACCGCCTTTGGCAGGCGCGCCACGATGCCTATTGGGCGGGCCTTCAACTGCGTCCCGGCGCCAAGGGCATCTCCACCGATGTCTGCGTGCCGATCTCGCGCCTGGCCGATTGCGTGACCGCGACGCAGGACAAGCTGGACGCGCTTGGCATGATGGGTCCGATCCTTGGCCATGTGGGCGACGGCAATTTCCATACGATCCTGCTGGTCGACGTCGAGAATGCGGACGAGGTCGCACGCGCCGAGGGCTTCGTCGGCTGGCTCAACGATCTGGCGATCTCGATGGACGGCACCTGCACCGGCGAGCACGGCATCGGCCAGGGCAAGGCGCGCTACCTGGAGCGCGAGTTGGGGGCCGGGGCGATGGCGATGATGGCGGCGATCAAGCAGGGCGTGGACCCGCTGAACATCTTTAATCCGGGCAAGATGGCCTTGCCATCGGGCGGCCGGGACGGAGGCCACCATGGCTGAGCATCGCCCGATGAACTTCGGTGTCCCCTCCGCCCATGTGGAGCCGCACCTGTCCGGCCGGTCGGGCTGGCTGCGGGCCGCCGTCATGGGGGCCAATGACGGGATCCTGTCGACCGCCTCGCTGATCGCGGGGGTGGCGGCGGGGGCGGGCGACAAGCCGGTGATCCTGCTGGCGGGCTTCGCCGGGCTGGTCGCGGGGGCGCTGAGCATGGCGGCGGGGGAATATGTCTCGGTCTCCAGCCAGGCGGATGTGGAACGCGCCGATGTGGAGCGGGAGAAGACCGAACTGCGCCGTAACCCGGAGGGGGAATTGCGCGAGCTTGCCGCGATCTACCGCGAACGGGGCCTGCCCCCCGGCCTTGCCCAGGAGGTCGCCGAGGAACTGACGCAGGTGGATGCGCTTGGCGCGCATCTGCGCGACGAGATCGGGCTGACCGACCTGTCGCCGCCCATGCCGACCCAGGCGGCGGTGGTGTCGGCGCTGACCTTCGCGGCTGGTGCTGCGGTGCCGCTTGGCGTGGCGGCGCTGGCGCCGGTCTCGGGGATGACGCTGTGGGTCGGGGCGGCGACGCTGCTGGCGCTTGGCTCGCTCGGTGCGCTGGGGGCGCAGGCCGGGGGCGCGCCGAAGGGTCGCGCGGCGGTGCGGGTCATTGTCTGGGGCGCGCTCGCCATGGCCGCCACCAGCGCGATCGGGGCCCTGGTGGGGCAGGCGCTCTGACGCCACGTTGCCCGGATGCGCCCCCGCTTGCGTCCGGCGCCGCCTTCGCGTTCCCTCAGCCGTCTCCCCCGGGCCGTCCCGACCGGCGTCTCCTCCCGGGCGTCCCGACCGGCGCGCCCCCCCGGGCCGTCCCGACCGGC
>CAZTUG010000055.1:0-4821 GCA_964615955.1 uncultured Roseicyclus sp. | reverse complement strand
CGTCCCGACCGGCACCCCTCCCGGCACCGCGATCATTCCTTGGCGTAATACCCGGCCGCATAGCCGTCATAGCCGTATTGCCCGGAATAGCCGTAGCCTTTCATCTTCCGCTGGTCGACTTGCGTCAGCACGAGGCCATCGGCGGGACGCCCGACCGAGTGCAGCATCTCCAGCCCCTGGCGCACCTGCGTGCGCGTGGTGTGGCCCCAGCGCACGGCGAAGACGCTCAGATCCGCGTAGCGCGTCAGCACCCGGGCGTCGGGGACGGCCAGAACCGGCGGGCTGTCGATGATGACATGGTCATAGCGCGTGCGCAGGTCCGCGATCAGCTCCGCGAAGCGACGCGATTCGAACAGGTCGGCGGCGTTGAACTCCCCCCCCGACCCGCGCAGCACCTCCAGCCCCAGATCGGCATCCATCAGGTCCGCCCCGTCCAGCTTGGCGCGGCCCAACACCACGTCGATCAGCTGCACGCCCTCGGGCTGCCCCTCGCTGACATAGGCGCGCAGGGTCTGGCGGCGGATATCGGCCTCCACCAGCAGCACGCGCCGCCCTTCGAGCGAGCCGAAATAGCGCGCCAGCGCGATCGCCAGCGTCGTCTTGCCCTCCGCCGGGATCGACGAGGTGACCAGGATCACCTGCGGCTCCCGGTCGGGATCTGCCATCAGGATCGAGGTGCGCAGGTTGCGCACCGCCTCCGCGAAGATCGAGTTCGGCTTGTCCTTGAGGAATTGCAGCACCCCGCGCCGGTCCCGCGTGGCCAGGGCCGGCAGCGATCCCAGCGCCGGGCGTCCGGTCCACTGGCGCAGGTCGTCGATGGTGCGGAAGCCCGCGAAGCGCCATTCCCGGATCAGCCCGACCAGCGCGCCCACGAGGCCGCCCACCACCGCCGCGATCGCCATCAGGATCAGGATGCGCGGGCTGGAGGCAAGGCGCGGCACCGCCTCGGACAGGATCCGCGCATTGGCGGTTTCAAGCCCGCGCTGCACGCTGGCCTCCTGCAGGCGGGCCAGGAAGGTTTCGTAAAGCAGCCGCGCCGCCTCCACCTCGCGCTCCAGTTGTTGCAACTGGATCAACTCTTCCGATTGCGCGGTGATCGACGCTGTCAGGTCCGCGGCCGAACGTTGCAGGGTTTCCATCTGCGCCTGCGTGCGGCGGAGGTCGGCGGCGATGCCCTCGATCGCGTCGGCCAGCGCCAGCCCGGCGGCCTCCGGGCCCAGGCGTCCGGTGCGCACGCGCTGCACGATGCCCGACAGGCGGCTGTCCCCGGCCTCCTCGGCCAGCGCCATCAGCGCCTCCGGGTCGTCGCCCGCGCCCCGCAGCGTGGCCAGCAGGGCCGCGTCCGCGGCGGCGCGCATCTGCGCATCCTCCACCCGGGCGCGCAGATCGCGCAGTTGCAGATTCTGCGCCTGCAACAGGGCCGCGTCGATCACGTCCGACGCCTCCAGCCGCTGCGCCCGCGCCTGCTCCAGCGTCTCCACGTTGGCTTGCAGTTCCACGGTGCGCTCGGACAGGAACTCGATGGCGCGGGTGCTGTCGTCCAGCTTCCGGCGGATCTGGTTCTCGATATAGATCTCGGCCAGGCGGTTCACGATGGCGGCGGATTTCAGCGGGTCGTTGGTCTGGATGGAGATGTTGAAGGCCAGCGATTGCCGCACATTGCCGATCGTGATGCGCGCGATCACCTCGTCGATGGTGTGGTTGCGCAGGGCCGCACCCTCCAGCACCACCGGCTCCCAGTCCGAGACGAGGCTGCGCAACCGGCCCATCAGGCTGGGGCGGGCGCGGAAGCCGTTGAATTCCGGGTCCTCGATCAGGCCCAGATCATCCACCAGCCGCCCGATCAGCACGCGCGAGCGGAACACCTCGATCTCGGTGTTGACGGCGACGGTATCGGTGCCGCCGCCCGCGAAGATGCTTTCGATATCGCTGATGACCTGCTGGCCCTCCGCCTCCAGCGCGACGGTGGCGCGGGCGGGATACATCGGCGTTGCGATGCGGAAGCCGTAGACCATGGCCGCCAGAATGCCGAGCACGGCGCAGGCCATCACCCACCATTTCGCGCGCCAGATCACCGCGGCCACGGCCAGCAGGTCGATTTCCGAAGCCCCGGCGGGGGTCTGGGCGGTCTGGTCCGTGAATCGGGTCATGTTCGGTCGCCGGGGGCGGCGCTTTGCTCAGGGATTTTCGCAGGGCTTACCGGATTGGTGTCGGGATGTCAGCAGGCGGAATGGGGAACGCCGCGGAAGGCGCCCGGACCCGCGCGATTGGCGCGCGGCAGGCGGCTCGGGACTGGCCATGGGTATGCCGCATCCGACACAAAGCCGCCCGCTGAACCGACGGCCCGGCCCTGTTAACGGAACGTTAAACAATCGCGGCCTACACAGAGTGGGTAGCGGCAGATCTGCATCGGCGCGGATCGTGCGGCCTGGTGGGTGGAGAGAAGTGATGAGCCTTGGCTCCCTGTCGCGGCGACAGAAGAGATACATCCTTCTCGCCTTCGACACCCTCCTCGCGCCGCTGGCACTCTACCTTGCCTTCGTGTTGCGGTTCAGCGTCATCGACCCGTCGGTGCAACTGCGCGCCGCCACGCCGCTGTTCTTCGTGGTGGCGCTGGCAGCTCCCCTCGTCGTGACGGCATTCCGGCTGCCCCTGATGAAGCTCGCGGCGCTGGACATGACTGCAACCGCGCGCATCGCGATGGCGGCGGGGGCGCTCGGCCTTGCCTGCATCGCGGCCAGCTACCTGCTGCAACTGGGCGCGCCGCGCTCCATCCCGGTGATCTTCGCGGTCCTGTTCTTCGTGCTGTCGGTGCTGGGACGCAACGTCGCGGCGCTGCTGGCGGCAGCGCTCGACCAGGCCGCGCCGGGCGCGCCGGTGGCGATCTACGGCGCGGGGTCGGCGGGGATCCAGTTGGCCTCGGCGCTGCGCCAATGCGCCGAACTGCGCCCCGTGGCCTTCATCGACGACAACCCGTCGCTCAAGGGGCTGATCATCTCGGGCCTGTCGGTCCGGTCGCGCGACAGCCTGCGGCGCATGGCGGGGTCGGGGCAGGTGCAGCGGGTGCTGGTGGCGATGCCCTCGCTGCCGCAGGCGCAACTGGACCGCCTGCTGACCGATCTGGCCGACCTGCCGTGCGAGGTGCAGGTGCTGCCCTCCTATGTCGACCTGATCTCGGGGCGCTCCGCCGAATTGCGCACCGTCGCCCCCGACGCGCTTCTGGGCCGCGACAAGGTCGCGCTCGACGTGCCCGACATCGCCAAGACCTATGCCGGGCGCGTGGTGATGGTGACCGGCGCGGGCGGCTCCATCGGCTCCGAACTGTGCCGCCAGTTGCTCGATTGCGGCCCGGCGCGCATCGTCCTGTTCGACCAGTCCGAATTCGCGCTCTACACCGTCGACCGCGAATTGCGCGGCCGCGCCGAAGCGCGCCACATCGCCGTTTCGACACGCCTGGGCTCGGTCACCAACGCGCCCCGCGTCGCCGCCGTGTTGCGCGAGGAGAGGGTGGAAATCGTGCTCCACGCCGCCGCCTACAAACACGTCCCCATGGTCGAGGAGAACGAGGTCGAGGGCGCGCACAACAACGTCCTCGGCACCAAGATCGTCGCCGCCGCAGCCCAAGCCGCGGGGGTCGAGCGGTTCATCCTCGTGTCCACGGACAAGGCCGTGCGGCCCACCAACATCATGGGCGCCACCAAGCGCCTGGCCGAAATCGTGGTGCAGGACCTGGCCGGGCGCAGCCGGGACACGCGCTTTTCCATGGTGCGCTTCGGCAATGTGCTCGGCTCCTCCGGTTCGGTGCTGCCGCTGTTCCAGGACCAGATCCGCATGGGCGGGCCGCTGACCGTGACCCACCCGGAGGTGACGCGCTATTTCATGACCATCCCCGAGGCGGCGCGCCTGGTGCTGCTGGCAGGCGCCTATTCCACCGGGGGCGATCTCTTCGTGCTCGACATGGGCGATCCGATGCGCATCCTCGACATCGCGCGCCGCATGATCGAGATGTCGGGCGCGCGCGTCCGCGATGCCGCCAATCCCGACGGGATCGAGATCGCCATCACCGGCCTGCGCCCCGGCGAGAAACTCTACGAGGAATTGCTGATCGACCCGGCCAGCATGATCGCCACGCCCCATGCCAAGATCCTGCGCGCCTCCGAGCAAGGCCTGAGCCAGCTGGAAGTCGCCGCCCTCCTGCGCGAGATCCGCAGCGCCGTCGACGCGGGCGATGCGGCGCGCCTGCGCGACATCATCGACGCCACCGTGGACGGCTACCGGCCGCCCGTCCCGTCCCGCGCCAACCTGCCCCGACGCATCCCGCAATCGGCCTAGACCACGTCGCGCAAACGCGGGAACCGGTCTTGCGCGTCACGGACATGCGGTATCAAGAGGTTCGAGCGGGTCGCGTGCCTGCGAATGAACGCGGCACGCGCTAGCACGTCGCGCCGTCCTCGTCCTGCCAGCCCCGCGGCAGATGAAGGCGCGGTGCGGCGCCCCCGGGCCACAGGTGGAACAGCGCCGGATCGCCGGGGGCAAGGTCGGGCGGCAACCCGATCAGCGCGCGGGGATGCACCGTCGCCATGGCGATCACCTCGGCGCGGGGCAGGGCGCTGGCCGCGCCCATCACCGCCACCGCGCGCGCCAGGGTCAGGTCGGCCCCCGCCAGCGTCCCGTCCGCCAATGTCAGCCGCCCGTCGCGCCGCGCGATCCAGCGCCCGCCCAGGTCGAAGCCCGTCGCATCCGTGCCCGCCACCGCCATCGCATCGCTGATCAGACAGGCCCCGCCGCCCCCGCCGCCCCCGCCGCCCCCGCCGCTACGCG
>CAZTUG010000054.1:0-22214 GCA_964615955.1 uncultured Roseicyclus sp. | reverse complement strand
TAGTGGCAGGTGACGTTGAATTCGTCCGCGTCCGCGGGAATGATCGGCAGACGGTCGATCTGTCTTTTATAGGCCATTGATCTTTCTCCCTTATGCCAGAACGTTGGACAGACGGCCGTAGATCAGCTCGTCGATCCCGTTCGCATGGATGTCGCCATTTCCGTCCACGCTCAGCAGGAACTGCGCGAGGTTGCTGGTGGCGTGGCCCCAGATCTGCTGGCCGCCGGATTCGCAATCGAAGCGCGAATGGTGGCCGGGGCAGTTGAGCGTCCGGTCCGCCGCCGAATAGCTCATCAGCCAGCCCTTGTGCGGGCACAGAACCGAGAACGCCACGATATCGCCGTCCGGTCCGACCCCGCCCTCGACCGCCTGTCCGAGCTTGAGCAGCACGCCGGGGCTGTCCGCATCGGGATAGGCGATGTCGAGCGGCTCGTTCTCCACCAGATCGGCGATATTGGCGAGCCGGTTGGCCGGATAATCGACTCGCGCCAGCGCCTGCGCCTTGGCCTGCTCCGGCGTCATGACCGTGGCGGCGACTGCGCCTGCCGTGGCGGCTGCACCACCCCTGAGGAATTGTCGACGTCCCGCGTCGACCAATCGATTGCATTTCATTGGCTTGGGCCCTCCCTGGCTCATCACGTGATTGCCGGCAGTCTAGATGCGCGCACTGACCCGCGCGATGCCGGGCATGGCCATGCCGCAGCGCGGCTATGCCCTGATTTTCATAGAGGAATTCCGACGTTCGGAAATCCGAACATCAGGCCTGGCAGGTCACGAGCCCGACAGGCCGAATTTCTGCATCTTCTCCCAAAGCGTGGTGCGCGCGATGCGCAGCAGCTTGGCGGCCTCGCCGATCTGGCCACCTGTGCGGTCGAGCGCTGCGATGATCTGTGCCTTTTCGGCGGCATCGCGGGCCGCAGCAAGCGACATCATCGCGCCCGAGCCTGCAAGCCGTTCGGGAAACAGGTCCGACGGCTGCAACATCGGCCCGGTCGCCATGGTCATACCGCGCAGCAACCTCGCGCGAACCTCTCGCCCGCCGCCGGGCCAGTCGTGGCCGCGCACGGCCTCTTCGCAGAGCGCGCTGATCTCGGCGAGCGTCGGCGCGTGCCGGGGAGCCAGTTTGCGGAACAGCTGTTGCATCAGCCAGACCGCATCCTCCGGCCGCGTGTGCAAGGGCGGGATCGGGATTTCCCTCCGCGCCAGCCGGTAGTAGACTTCCGCGTTGAAGCGGTCCTGCGCGATCAGGCTCTGAAGATCGTTGCCGCTGGCCGCGACAAGCCGTCCATCGAAGGACCGGTCCAGCCGTGCCAGCAGTCGCGATTGAACGTCCGGGCCCATCTTGCCCACGGCGTTGATGAAAAGGGTTCCCTCGCCCACGGTCGCGAATCCACCTTGAGGGCCGAACAACGCGGTCTCCGCATCGGCTTCGCGGGCAAGGTTGACCGCAACGAAGGGGGCGGCCGATCGGTCGGACAGGTCATGGATGCGCCGCGCAACAAGATCCTTGCCGGTCCCGGCCCCACCCAGAACAAGCGCGGGATGGCTTTCCGCAGCCGCCTTGACGATCAGAGATTCGATCCGCCGCGCCGCCGCCGAGACGCCCATCACGGTCGGGAAATCGTCATCGTGGGGGGATGTCGCACGGCTTCCGACCAGCAGGCTCAGGCGTTCAAGGAAGACCGACATGTCGAAGGGCTTGGTGACGTAATCCGCTGCTCCGGACTTGATCAGCCGCACCGCCTGCCCGATGCCGCCCTGCCCGGTGATGAACAGGAAGGGCGGCGGGGTGCCGGTGCGAACCAATGTTGAAAACAGCTCTTCGCCAGAACCGTCGGGCAAGCCGATATCGCAGATCACCGCGTCGATCGGCCTTCTCGGGGTTCGGATCGCGCCAAGCGCCCGCTGCATCTGCTTGAGCCAAAGAACCTGCGCACCTTCGAGTTCCAGCCGCTGCAACAATGACCCGCCCATGATCTCGTCGTCCTCGACAAGGACGATGACCCTATTCCTGAGCATGCGCCGCCTCCCGATGGGTCGGCACAGCGACGGTGATGACGGTCGCGCCGTGATCATGCGCATGGGTGATCCGGCCACCAAGACCATTGACCAACTCGCGGACCAGTCGAAGACCGACGCCCCCGCCGGGCGACATCGGGCCATCCCCAAGCAGCCGGTCGAGCGCCGCCTGCGGCATGCCCGGACCGGTATTGGTGATCTCGATCGTCAGCGCATGCGCCGCGGCGCAGACGCGCAGGCCGACGCGTCCTGAGGGACGGCACGCGGCACAGGCGTTCAGCAGAAGGTTGAGCGAGATCTGTCTCACCGGACCCGCGGGGATCTTGCTCAGGTCCGCCCCGTCAAGGTGGACGAGCCAATCCAGGTCCAACGCCAGACGCGACACCTCGGGCTGGATCAGAAGCTTCAGGTCCTCGAAATCGTCGGTGCCAAGCGCGCGGTCTTCGGGATCGATGCGGTTCTGATCGAGCGTCGCGCGGGTCACATCGCGCAGGTGGCGCAGGCCCCGGTCCAGAAGATCGGCGGAACGGCGCACCGCCTCGGGCCGATCGGCGAAGGTGCGAATCGTGTCCGTGGCGTTCAACAGCCCGCCAAGCGGGTTGTTGATCTCATGGGCCAGCGACGAGGACAGCCGCCCAAGTGCCACGAAGCGTTCCCGGTCGGCCAGCCGCCGCTCTGCCTCGGCCCGGGCGGCCACGGCGCCGACCATCGCATTGTAGGTGCGCGCCAGCCGCGCCAGTTCGCCATCGCCTTGCGGGATTTCCAATGGCGGGATGGGGCGCGGTTCGCCCCCGGACTCGGTCATCTGCCGGGCCAGCGTCGTGACGGGGTGCAGCATCTTTCGGATCGCCAGAAAGCCCGCCACCGACAACAGGCCGATGGCGATCGCATTGCCGAGGATCAGAAGAACAAGGGCCTGTCGGCGCTCGGCGAGGAGGTCGGACACGTCCAGTTCGGTCGCGATCTGTCCGACGGTGCGTCCTTGGTATGTCAACGGCGCAAGCAGGCTGAGAATGGGCGCGGCGCCATCCACCGACAGCTCATCAAGCGTCACCGCCTCACCCCCAAGCGCTGCGATGTCGCTGTCCATGGGAACCCGCCGGGGGTCGGTTGCGGCCAGGACCCGTCCGCGCTCGTCCGCCACGGCGGTCAGAACCATCCGGCGCCCCTCGCCCGCTTGTGCGGCCCGGTCGAGCGTATCGTAGACCTCCCATATGTCATGGCGCAGCACCAGCGGCCCGAGGGCGACCGACAATCCCTCGACATGCATGCGCGCCAGTTCCCGGATCCGCGCGTCCTGAACCTGCGCCAGCGACCGCAAGACCTGCTGGGAGGCCACCGTGCCGACAAGCACCATCATCGCCGCCGCAAGCAGCGGCAGCTTGATCGACAGGGCTATGGGGGCAAACCACTTCATGGCTCAGGGGTCCAGATCGGACATGCGCTCCGCGATCCCGTCGAACAGACCGGCTGTCGCGGGCTGAAATCCATCGAGTTGAAGTGACGCGAGCGCTTGCCGGCCTTCTTCTGTGGCATGCAGGCCCATCAGGGCGGACTGCAACGCCTCGACCGGTTCGGAGTTCAGACTGTCGCCCCGCGCGCAGACCGGCGGAAAGCCAAGCCATTCCGACCGGGCGATAACCTGCGTCCGCGCGGTCAGGTCCGGCTCGATCACCGCCAGGGCTTCCCAGACATAGCCATCGACGCTGCCGGACCGCACGAGGCCGTCCGCAACAGCGCGCACCACGTTGCGATGACCAAACGTGAATATGGATCGGCTGAAGAAGCTCTCGACCTGTTCGCCCATCCGGCGCAGATCGGTCGCGGTGACAAGGTAGCCCGAGTTCGAATCCGGATCGGAAAAGGCATGCGTGCCGCCGCGCAGGTCGGACAGCGCTTCCGCTCCATCCTCCGGCCCCACAATTAGGTAGGACTGGTATCGCGGGCCGCCGCGCCAGACCGGCACGGCGACAAGATCCAGCACATCGGCGTGTTGGAGGTAGGGATAGCCGCACAGCCATGCCGCATCGACACTGCGATCCAGCAAGAGCCCGGTGATTTCCTGATAGGTGCGGCGCTGGACCAGTTCGATGTCACGCCCCATCCCGCGCGACAGGGCGCGGCGCAGGCCGTCGATCACCGCTGCGTCATTGTCGAGAAACACCGGTGTCAGCCCGAGGCGAAAGACCGGTTGCCCATGCGCGCGGCCCGAGAGCAGGGCGACAAGCCCCAATCCGACCAGGCTGCGCCTGCTGAAAAGATACTTCATGATCTCAGGCCCCTCCCTTGGCCAGGATCCAGACCGCGGCAATCGAACCGATGGCGGATTGAGTGATCCGCGCTGACATTCGGGCCGCGCTTTCCTGCCACTCTGAGCAGCGATCGACACGGTAACCTGCATTGCAGCGGGTCAGAAGCGTGAACTTCACATCCTCGTCCATCCCATCAAGGATGCCGACGGGCAACGCCACCGCAGCGCGATCATCTTGCGTGGCGCAGTCCCGGTAATCCCCATCCGCATGGCTTTCATCAACCGCATCGTGACCCTCGGCAATGCCGGGACCGTCTGCTTGGCAGAACGCCAACCGGACAACAGGCTCACATCCGCAGGCTACTTTTCTGCAACACCGCTGGTCTTCGCGCCACGGCAGTTTGGCGGACACTCTTCGGATAGCGCACGTGGGAGAGGCGCGCAGGGCGCGACAAGCGCGATCTGCACCAGGTCCCGGTCGCCGCAGCGCTATGCCGCCAACGGTTCGATCAGCGTCGGACCCTCGGCACGGTTCGAATTCACCGCCCGGTCCACCCGCCAGCGCTGGTAGGTGCCTTCGGGAGCCGCGCGCATCAGTGGGGCGGCCTTGTCCGCCCCTTCGCCCAACCATGTGGCCCAATCGGCGGGAGCGATCACGACGGGTTCGCGGTGATGGGTTTCAGACATCCAGTGCGACGCGCCTGTGGTGACGATGGCCACCGTCGGCAGCGGTGCTGCACCCCCGCCGTCCTTCGGCTCCCATGCCTGCCACAGGGCGGCAAAGACCAGCGGGCCGCCATCGGGGGCCGAGAAGTACCACGGCAGCCGCGCATCGTCCGGGCCCTTGGTCCATTCGTAGAACCCCGTCGCCGGGACCAGGCAGCGGCGGGCGCGGGCGGCGGCGCGAAACGCGGGCTTTTCGGCCAGCGTCTCGGCGCGCGCATTGATCAACAGGGGGCCGTCATTGGGCGACTTGTACCAATGTGGGATGAAACCCCAGCGCATCGGACGGAAGCCACGCCCCCCCTCGCCCGCCGATATCACGCCGACCCGGTTGGTCGGACAGATGTTGAAACGGGGCGGGTCGGGCAGATCGTTCGCCGGCGCGGCATCGAACAACCGCGCCATTGCGTCGTTTGGATGGGTCATGGTAACGCGTCCACACATGCACGCGACCCTAGCCCAACCGCACGGGTGCCGTAAACGGAGGGGCGTGCCCCTGCGTCGGGCACCGCGCCCGGACGGTCAGGCGCCGTAGACGGCGCGTTTCGCGATGCGCGAGGCGTCGCCCGGGAAAATGCCCAGATCCTCGACCGCAAGGCGCGTATCCATGGCCGCAATCTCGGCGACGGTGCGGTTATACGCGGCGCGTTTTGCGGCGGCGATGCGGAGGTGCGTGAAGATCGACGTCATGGTTCTGGTCCTTCATTGCTCGAATAACTCGTGTCGTGCCCCCAATATGATAGCGCTAACGAATCCCGCAACGCCCTGATTTTCGAAACCCGCCTTGCAAATGCTGCATGGCAGCAAAAGCGGCCTCGACGCGCCGCCGAGCAGCCATGAAAAAATCGGCGCGAGTTGCCCCGCGCCGGTTCCGAACCCCGCGGGGCCCATGGGTCGCGCGATCACTCGACTTCGGTAATCCGCCCATCCGTATAGGGCGTGTAGGGGCTGTTGGCGCTGACGTAATCAGCCAGAACCTGCTCCAGCCCGGGTCCGAAATCATAGGCATTGGCCGCAGTGGTGAAGCTGGCATATCCGTCGCCACCGCCGCGCATGTAGTTGTTCGTGACGACGCCATAGGTCGCTTCCGGGTCGATCGGCACGAAACCATCCGACGTCTCGACCTCGACGCTCACGATGCGTGATCCCGGCTCCGCGTCGGCATCCCACGTGTAGCGCATGCCCGCCACTTGCGGGAAGCGTCCCGCGCCATCTGCAACCTGGCTGACACCGTTTTCGAGCGCTTCAACGATGCCCGCCCCGGTCAGCTCGAACGTAGCCAGCGTGTTCTGGAACGGCAGCACGGTCAGCACTTCGCCCATCGTGATCTCTCCGCCATCGATGGTGGCGCGCAAGCCGCCGCCGTTCTGGATCGCCATGGAAATGCCCTGCCCGCGCACGCGGTCCAGCATCGCATCGGCGACCAGGGTGCCCATGGCGCATTCCATCACTCGACACACTTCGCGCGACCCTTCAATGATACCGGTCGACTCGCCGATGACCTCTGCCATCGCTTCCTCGATCGGGCCGGCCAGTTCGGCCACGCGGGCCGCAATGTCCGGGTCGGGCGTCACCGAGGCATCGAGCAGCATCGTGTCGCCGCCGGCGTAAAGGACATTGCCGTCATCGTCGAACGTCACTTCCAGATGGCCCAGATACTTCGAATAGGCATAGGCCTGCACGATCGGCACCAGAACGCCATCGGGGTTGGAAGCATAGGTCGGATAGGCCCCTGCACGGTCGGGGTCGGACGCGCTGAGATAGGTGTGCGAATGCCCGCCCACGATTACGTCGATCCCCGTCACCGCCTCGGCGATGCGGATATCGGCGGGCAGGCCCACATGGTTGAGCGCGATGATGATGTTGACGCCCATTTCCGTCAGCGCATCGACATCGGCCTGAAGCGCATCGATCTCGTTCTGGAAAATGATCGAGGGGCCGGGGCTGGAGGTCTCGACCGTATCGACCGCCAGCGCGCTGATGATGCCGACCTGGACGCCACCCACCTCGAGGATCACGTGATCGGGCACCATCTCGTCGCTCAGAACGTTGCTTTGCGACAGGTCGAGGTTGCCCGAGATCACCGGGAAGCTGACCCTTTCAAGGAACCGCGCAAGGTTCTCCGGACCGTCATCGAATTCATGGTTGCCCACGGCCATCACGTCGAAGCCGATGGCCTCCATGAACTCCGCTTCCACGTCACCCTTGTAGGTCGTGTACATCAGCGAGCCCTGGAACTGGTCGCCCGCATCCAGAACGATCACGTTTTCTCCGGCGGCTTCCAATTCGCCCCGCAGGGTATTGATCGCGGTGGCCACCCGGGCCACGCCGCCAAAACATTCGCCCGCCGCATCATCTTCGGCGCCACAGGTCGAATCGAAACGGTTGATCGGCTGGATGCGGCTGTGCAGGTCGTTGATATGCAAAAGGTGCAGCGTCGTGTCAGCCGTGACGGGCGCTGCGGCGGTCAACCCGGCCAGCATGGCCGTGGACCCCAGGATACGTGCAAACATCGGAGACTCCCCTTGTTCTCGTTGGACGTGGTCCAGCTTGGCGATGGACCACGCTCAAGTAAAGCCGCCAGATGACCGCGCCATGACAGCTTCCGCAGGGTCAGCCGGAACGTGCCGCCCCGCGCGGCGACCATCTCCGGGACTGCCCTCACATGCAGCCCTTGACGCGGCCCGCGCCCCGGGGGACACAACCCCATGCACATCTACAAGATCCTGCGTGCCGAAGAATGGGCCGCCCTGCAAGCATCGGGCGAGACGCCGGGTGCCCCCATCGACGTGGCAGATGGCTTCATCCATCTTTCCACGGCGCAACAGGTGCGGGAAACTGCGGCCCGACACTTCGCCGAGGTCGATGGCCTGATCCTCGCCACGCTGGACGCCGACACGTTGGGCGACCTGTTGACGTGGGAAGTGTCGCGCGGTGGGGCGCTGTTCCCGCATCTCTACGGCCCCTTGCGGCTGACGGATGTGATCGCCCATGCGCCCCTGCCGCTTGTCGACGGGGTCCATGTCTTCACGGACAGCATTCCGTGAGACTGGAAAGCCTCGCCCTGCCGTTCCTGCGCCGGATCGACCCGGAACGCGCCCACGGCCTTGCCCTGACGGCTCTGAAGGCGGGCCTCGGCCCCTTGCAGGGTCCCTACACCACGCCCCGTCTCGCGACGCGGGTCGCCGGTCTGGACCTGCCCAACCCCATCGGTCTCGCTGCCGGTTTCGACAAGAACGCCGAGGCTGCGGGCCCCCTGCAGCGGGCAGGCTTCGGCTTCATAGAGGTCGGCGCCGCGACGCCCCGTCCGCAGCCCGGCAACCCGCGCCCGCGCCTCTTCCGGCTGGCCGAAGACCGCGCCGCGATCAACCGCTTCGGTTTCAACAATGACGGCGCAGAGGTCATCGCCGCCCGCCTCGCCCGGGTCCCGCGCGAGATACCGATCGGTCTGAACCTCGGCGCCAACAAGGACAGCGCGGATCGGGTGGGTGACTTCGCCTCGGTCTTCCAGACCTGCGCAGGCCATATCGACTTCGCCACCATCAACGTCTCTTCCCCCAATACCGAAAGGCTCCGCGACCTTCAGGGCAAGGCGGCGCTGACACAGATCATCGAACAGATCGACGCCGTGCGTCTCGCCCAGGCCTCCCCGGTGGCGTTGTTCCTCAAGATCGCCCCCGACCTGACCGAAGCGGACCTCGCCGACATCGCCGAGGTCGCGTTGGCCCATCCGGGGCGCCTGCAAGCGATCATCGCCACGAATACCACCCTGGACCGCGGTGGATTGCACAGCCCCGGAGCGGCGGAAAAAGGCGGACTTTCCGGCCAGCCACTGTTCGAGAAATCCACACGCATCCTCGCCCGGCTTTTCAGGCTCACGGACGGCGCGATCCCCCTGATCGGCGTCGGCGGCATGGCCAGCGCAGACCATGCCTATGCCAAGATCCGCGCCGGCGCCTCGGCCGTGCAACTCTACACCGGCCTCGTCTATGGCGGCCTCGGCCTCGTGACCGAGATCGCGAAGGGACTCGACGCGCTGCTGGTGCGCGACGGCTTCGACGCTGTTGCGCAGGCCACCGGCACCGGGGTCGCGGAATGGACCTGACGCCCCGGCACAATCCGCGTTGCTCCAAGTCCCGCGCCGCCCTCACCCCGCTTCAGGCGGCCTGCCACGCGCCAACCATCCGGCTCTACCCGCAAGACCCGCCCGGCGCGGAGCAGTTCACAGCGCTGCTCGGAAAGCGCGCCCCGCCCCTGCCCCGCCCCTGCGCGCGCTGCTTCGCCGGGGCGATCCTGCCCCGCTCTGACCCGCATGCTGTCAATGGGCGAAACACGCCGTTGCCCATTCATCTTGGCAAGAAAACTCGAGAATGCTTCAGCCCGCCCCGCGCTCCAACGCCGGATAACGGGCGCCAAGGCTCAGCCCCCTCGCCGCGAAGGACACCAGAAGCGCCGCCCAGACGCCGTGGTTCGCGAACCATGGGATCAGCACGAACGCCGCAAGAACGTAGATCGCCGCACTCAGGATCATCATGTTGCGCATATCCCGCCCCCGCGCCGCACCGATGAAGATCCCGTCCAGCATCCAGGCCGCGCAACCGACCAGCGGCGCGAAGATCATCCAGGGCAGATAGATCCGGGCCACGGCCTGCACATCTGCATCCTTGGCGAGGATGTCGACGAAGATCGGCCCGAACAGCCAGAATACCAGCGCCCAGAGCGCGCAGGTTCCCAGGCCCCAGACCGATGTGAGCACGGCTGATCGCCGCACGCGCCCCGGATCGCGCCGCCCGTAGGACCGCGCGATCAATGTCTCGGCGGCGAAGGCGAAGCCGTCCATCGCGTAGGCGGTCAGATACATGAACTGGATCAAGACCTCGTTGGCCGCCAACGTCACCTCGCCGAACTGCGCACCGAGAAAGGTGAACGAGGTGAAGATCGCCATGAGCAGGGCCGAGCGGACCAGGATATCGACGTTCAGCAACGCCATCTTGACCAGCCGCGCCCGTTCGAACACGCGGGGCCAGTCGCGCCATGCGGGGCGCGAGAAGGCCGCACGGCAGAACCACAGCCCGATCCCGGCGCCCACGACTTCCGCAATCGCGGTGGAGGCCGCAACCCCGGCGACGCCCCAGCCGAAGCCAAGCACGAAAAGGAAATTCAACGCGATGTTGAGCATGTTCATCGAAAGCTGAACCCAGAACACCGCCCCCGTCCGCTCCTGCGCGACAAGCCAGCCCGTCAGCGCATAGACCGCGATCGCGAAGGGCCCGGTCCAGATGCGGATGAACAGGTATTGACGCGCCAATGCCTCCACCTCCGGCGTCGTCGACTCCCACGAAAAGGCCGCGAAGACGATCAGCGGATAGGCGCAGATCAACAGCGCTCCTCCCACCCCCGCGATGATCAGCGCGCGGGTCAGGATGGCCGAAACCTCGGCCATGTCGCCCGCCCCTTCCGCCTGCCCCACAAGGCCCACGGTGCCCATGCGCAGGAAACCGAAGATCCAGAACACTGAAGTCAGGATGATCGCGCCGATGCCGACCGCCCCGATGGGGGCCGCCTCGCCCATCTGCCCCACGACGCCCACATCGACGATGCCCAACAAGGGCACGGTGGCATTCGACACCACGATGGGCAGCGCGATCCTCAGGACGCGCCGATAGGTCAGCGGCTTTGGCGCAACACCCTCAAGCTCGGCGACGACGGGGGTGGACATCGGCCCGGTCAGCCCCGCTCGGGCATCAGGAAATGGCCCGTGGCCTGTGCGAACAGACGGTTGCGGTTGTCCTGCCACGCCTCCACATGGACCGAGGCATAGCGCCGTCCCGACCGATTGACCCGGGCCCGCGCATAGGCATCCCGCGGCAGGCCGGAGCGCAGGTAATCCACCGTGAAATCAATTGTCTTGGGCATGCGCGGCAGCGTCTCGTCGGTCAGGTCATCGGCGTTCAATCGCCCGGTCTCGATCTCGTCCCACAGGATCTGGAAGCCCAGTTCCATGATGGCCGCGACTTCCAGAAACGACGCGATGGCGCCCCCGTGAAGGGCTGGCAGGACCGGGTTCCCGATCAGCTTGTCATCGTAGTTAAGCACCGCGGTCAACTCGTCGCCGCGGCGGTCGAAGGCAATTCCCATGGTCCCGATATAGGGCACGCCCGCGACCAGCGCCGCCAGCGCGCGATCGCGCCGCTCCTTCACCACATGGACGGGTTCGGGTTTCGGATAGGCCATGTCACCCGCCTCGCATCACGGTGAAGGCTCCCGTCGCCGCTGCAACGGGCCGCGACGTGTCGGCATCGAAGGCCACCGCCCGGACGAAGGCGACCGACCGGGTGACGTGGTAGCAATGCGCCCGCGCAGTGATCCGATCGCCCGGCGTGGCCGGACGCATGTAGTCGATGCGCAGGTCGATCGTCGCCGTGGCGCTCAGCGCTTCGGGATGCGACATTACAGCAGCCCCGCCGCAGGTATCCATCAGCGCCGATACGGCCCCGCCATGGATCACACCGGTGCGCGGATCACCCACCAGCGTTTCGGAATAGGGCATGGAGATCACGGCCACGCCGTCCCCGATTTCCTCCAGTTGCATTTGCAGGGCGCGCGAGAAAGGTATCGCCTCGATGAATTGCCGCGCGATATGCGCCGCGTCCGCGGCGGTTGCACCATCGTTCTTCAGGTCATCCGCCATCGCACGCTCCTTGTCGTTGCCCATGGTGTCGCGCCGCAAAACCTTGGGCGCAAGGGGGAAGTGACTTAACAAGACCCGCGTCACACGGCATAATCCCGGCAGGGAAAAGGGGACATGGCAGCCAGGATGACGGACGGCAGGCTTGATTTCAAACAGATGTGTGCGCGGTTCGATGTGACACCGCGCACATTGCGCCACTACGAGTATATCGAGTTGCTGGCCCCGATCCGCGACGGCCGGGCACGCTTCTACGGCCCGCGCGAAGTGGCGCGCATGACCCTGATCCTGCGTGGCCGGAGGTTCGGTTTCTCGCTGGAGGAAATCCGCCAATGGCTTGAGATCTACGACAAGGGCGAAGGCTGGAAGGCGCAGCGCCCCACCTGGATCGCCTTGGCCGATCGCCAGCTCGAGGAACTTCGGGCAAGGCGCGTGGAGCTCGACGAGATCATCGCCGAACTCAAGGCCCTGCGCGACGCCACCGCGGACAGTTGACACCTCGCCGTGGCAGAGAGGGCTTGGAGGCTTCCTGCAAGCAGGAAAATGTCGCGTGACCCAAAGTAAACATGCATAACCTATCGTCAGGCAAAAAGTGACGCGACGTCTCGTTTACGTAAACGTCATGGCCGGTTGTATAGTGATCCCACGACTCGCACATCACCGGGAATACGCCATGTTTGACAGCATCGGGACAAACATCATGACCAGTGAGACCCTTTCCATCCGCGAGATGTGCGACGCCTTCGAGGTGACCCCGCGAACCTTGCGATTCTACGAATCCAAGGAACTGCTGTTTCCCATCCGCGAAGGCCAGCGCCGCCTGTTCACGCGGCGCGACCGTGCGCGCCTGAAGCTGATCCTGCGCGGCAAGCGCTTCGGCTTCTCGTTGGAAGAGATCCGGCAATTGCTGGACCTCTACTACGTGGGCGACAGCCAGGAAACGCAACTGAGCCGCACCCTTGCAATCGCGCAGGACCGCCTGACCGACATGGAGCGCCAGCGTTCCGAACTGGATGAGGCGATCGACGAATTGCGCAACCAGATGCAGTTGGTCGGCGACATGCTCGCCAGCCGCCACTCCGCCGCCGAATAACGATAGACACGACCGCCCGGGAGGACAAACAATGCCACGCTACACAGCCCCCACGAAGGACCTGCAATTCATCCTGCACGATGTCCTGAACATCTCTGCCCAGGACATCCCCGGCTATGGCGATCTGGACCGCGACTTCACCTCCGCGATCCTGGAGGAAGCGGGCAAGATCAGCTCGGAAGTCCTGGCCCCCCTCAACACCGTCGGCGACACCGAAGGTTGCGTTCTGGAAAACGGCGTGGTGCGCACGCCGACCGGCTTCAAGGCGGCCTTCGACCAGATGTCGGAAGGCGGCTGGCCCGGCATCGACATGCCCGAGGAATTCGGCGGCATGGGCCTGCCCTACGTGATGAATACCTCCGTGGGCGAGATGTTCAGCGCCGCGAACCAGGCCTTCACCATGTATCAGGGCCTGACCCATGGCGCGGCCTCCGCGATCCTCGTGCACGGAACCGAGGCGCAGAAGGCGACCTATCTGCCCAAGATGGTGTCCTGCGAATGGACCGGCACGATGAACCTGACCGAGCCCCATTGCGGCACCGATCTGGGCCTGATGCGCACCAAGGCGGAACCGCAAGACGATGGCAGCTACAAGATCACCGGCCAGAAGATCTTCATCTCGGCGGGCGAACACGACATGGCCGACAACATCATCCATCTCGTTCTGGGCAAGATCACCGGCGGACCGGAAGGGATCAAGGGCGTGTCCCTGTTCATCGTGCCCAAGTTCCTCGTGAACGAGGATGGCAGCCTTGGGGCGCGCAACGGCGTATCCTGCGGCAAGATCGAAGAGAAGATGGGCATCCACGGCAATTCCACCTGCGTGATGAACTATGACGAGGCGACCGGCTACCTGCTCGGCGAAGAACACAAGGGCATGCGCGCCATGTTCACCATGATGAACGAAGCCCGCCTTGGCGTCGGCATGCAGGGTCTCGCGCAGGCCGAGGTCGCGTTCCAGAACGCGCTCGACTATGCCAAGGACCGCCTGCAGGGCCGCGACGTGACCGGCATCAAGAACCCCGATGGCCCCGCCGATCCGCTGATCGTGCATCCGGATATCCGCCGCAACCTGATGGAACAGAAAAGCTTCGTCGAAGGCGGCCGCGCCTTCCTGCTCTGGGGCTCGACCCTGATCGACCGCGCCCACCGCAACGAGGATGCGGCCGCCGATGGCCTCGTGTCGCTGCTGACACCCGTGATCAAGGGTTTCCTGACCGACAAGGGCTACGACATGACCGTGCAGGCCCAGCAGGTCTATGGCGGGCACGGCTATATCGAGGAATGGGGCATGTCGCAGTTCACCCGCGATGCCCGCATCGCGATGATCTACGAAGGGGCGAACGGTGTGCAGGCGCTCGACCTCGTGGGCCGCAAGCTGGCGCTGGACGGCGGCAAGCACGTGATGGCCTTTTTCGACCTGGTGAAAGACTTCTGCAAGGACAATGCCGAGATCGAAGGGATGGACGATTTCGTGCCCCCCCTGAAAGCGGCGTCCAAGGATCTGCAGGCGGCCGGCATGTATTTCATGCAGGAAGGCATGAAGAACCCCAACAACGCCCTGTCCGGAAGCTACGATTTCATGCACCTGTTCGGCCATGTCTGCCTGGGCCTGATGTGGGGGATGATGGCGCGGGCATCGCTCGACGCGCTGGCCGAAGGCACCGACGACCCGGTGTTCCACCAGACCAAGCTTGCCACCGGGCGCTTCTACATGAAACGCTCCCTGCCAATGACCGCGACGCATCTGGCGCGCATCCATGCCGGTGGCGATACGGTCATGGCGCTGGACGCCGCCAATTTCTGAGAGACCCTATGCCCAAACGCCTCCGCCTGACCCGCCGCCCGAACATCGCCATGAGCGAGGACGGCTACCGCAAGTTGCGGTCCCTCGCGGCGGAGGCGAGCCTCGACGAAGGGGAATTCCTCTCGTTCCTGTTCGAACATTGGGGCAGCGTCATCAACGAGGAGAAATTCGTCGCACGGTTGCGGATCTTCAACGCCGAGATCGACGACAGGAAAAGGTAGCCTTCGCCGCGACTGGCGGATCGAATAGCACGGGAGGATGAAGAACGGGCCGCTTCGCGGATGTCGGGCGTCGTATCGAACCGGGTTCACTCCGGGGTCCATCGGGGTTCCACACAGAACGATACGACGCCTTCACCTATCACGGCCATCGGCTCTCCAGCCTGTACCGTGAGCGTCACTATGGCTCGGTACGGTTAACGAATGGTTACGGCCCCCTTCCTCTAGCCGGAAATACTCCACCGGGGGTCGGGGGAGGCGGGTTTGGGGGGTGCGGGTTTGGGGTGCGAAACCCCCAACCGCTTGCGGCACGCACAGGATCGGCGGTCTAACCCCGATTACACGACACGAACAGGTTCACACGGCGCCGGGGAGGGCTCCATGACCAACACGCTTTACTGCTTCGGTGAAAGCGGCAACGCCTACAAGGCGGCGCTGGCGCTGGAGCTTGCCGGATTGCCCTGGCAACCCCGCTTCGTCGACTTCTTCAACGGCGAGGCGCGCAGCCCTGCCTTCCGCGCGATCAATCCGATGGGCGAGGTTCCCGTGCTCAATGCCGATGGTCTGATCCTGACCCAATCCGGCGTCATCCAGGACTGGGTGATGGAGACCACCGGCAAGCTGACCGGCGATGACCGCCGCGAGGTTCTGCGCTGGACGATCTTCGACAACCAGAAGCTCTCGGGCATGGCCGGACCGCTCCGGTTCATCATGAACTTTCTGCCCGAAGACAAGCGCAGCGCCGATGTGATCGGCTTCCTGTCCGGGCGCCTGAAGGCCGCCCTGCAGGTGCTGGAGGGCCATCTCGCCACCCGCGACTATGTCTGCGGCCCGACCCTGAGCATGGCCGATATCAGCTGCGCCGGGTATCTCTTCTATGACGAGCCCTTCACCTTCACCCGCGCGGATCATCCCGCGATCGACGCCTGGCTCGACCGGGTCAGCGCGACCCCCGGCTGGAAACATCCCTACGAACTCATGCGGCGCGGCTTCACGCCATGACCGCCGACAGCGGACCTCCGCCCATTGACACGACGCCGCGCCCGGCTGTTCGCGCGCAACGCCTCATCCCATATAACATTTGCATCCTGCCAATCCCGCAGGCCCCGAGACCTGGAGAACCGACATGACCGACGCCTTTATCTACGACGCCATCCGCACCCCCCGTGGCAAGGGCCGCCCCGATGGCGCACTGCACGAGGTGACGGCGGTGCGCCTGTCGGCTTTCACGCTCAACACCCTCAAGGAGCGCAACAATCTCGATGGCCACGCGGTCGAGGACGTGATCTGGGGCAACGTCACGCCGGTGATGGAACAGGGCGGGTGCATTGCCCGCGCCGCCGTTCTGGCCTCCGACCTCGATGAAAGCATCCCCGGCCTCGCGATCAACCGTTTCTGCGCCAGCGCGATGGAGGCCGTGAACCTCGCCGCCAACCAGATCCGCGGCGGCGCGGGCGACGGTTATATCGCCGGCGGGGTCGAGATGATGGGCCGCGTCCCGATGGGCAGCGACGGCGCGGCGATGGCCGCCGATCCGCAACTGGCGATGGGCAGCTACTTCGTGCCGCAGGGGATCTCGGCGGACATCATCGCCACAGAATACGGCTTCACCCGCGACGAGGTCGACGCGCTGGCCGTCGAAAGCCAGCGCCGCGCCGCCGTCGCCTGGGCCGACAACCGCTTCGCCCGCTCGGTTATCACCGTCAAGGATCAGAACGGTCTGACCATTCTTGACCGCGACGAACACATGCGCCCGCAAACCGACATGCAGTCGCTTGGCGCGCTCAAGCCCGCCTTCAAGGACATGGGCGAGACGATGCCCGGTTTCGATGCCGTCGCCCTGATGAAATATCCGCACCTCGAGTCGATCAACCACATCCACCATGCGGGCAATTCCTCGGGCATCGTGGACGGCTCCGCCGCCATCCTCGTCGGCAACAAGGACTTTGGCGAGAAATGGGGCCTCAAACCCCGCGCCCGCATCCGCGCCACGGCAAAGATTGGCACCGATCCGACGATCAACCTGACCGGCCCGGTGCCGGTGACCGAGAAGATCCTGCGCGAAGCCGGCATGGCCATCGGCGATATCGACCTGTTCGAGGTGAACGAGGCCTTCGCCGCCGTCGTCCTGCGCTTCATGCAGGCGTTCGACGTGGATCCGGGCCGGGTCAACGTGAACGGCGGTGCCATCGCCATGGGTCACCCGCTGGGGGCCACCGGCGCGATGATCATCGGCACGCTGCTCGATGAATTGGAGCGGTCGGACAGGGAGACCGGACTGGCAACCTTGTGTGTCGCGGCGGGCATGGGCTCCGCCACGATCATCGAGCGCGTTTGAAACGGCGGGCCGGACAAAGCGAACAAGCCAGTGAACATGTCGGCGATCACGATCTATCAGGAGTTCCTCGACGAGGTGAGCGACGCCCTGCTGGCCCATGACGCCGACCGGTTTCTGCAGCGCGTGTTCCGGCCCCATCTGATCGTCACGGAAACCGAAGAGATTCTTGTCGAAACCGATACAGATGCCCGGCGCCAATTCGAGGGATTTGCGAACGCCCTCGCGTCGCAGGGCGTCGATGCCTACATCCGCAGCGCCCGCGAGGCCTGGTTCGTGGACGCCAGCACCCTGATCGGCCGCCACGAAAGCTACATCATGTCCGGAAGCAAGCTGATCGTTCCGCGGTTTTCCAACGAGACCCGGCTTGTTCTGAGAGCGGGCGTGTGGGGTTCCACCGAAACCCGTCACCATGCGCGCTACGTCGCGTGGCCCGACATCCTTCCAAGGCCGAGTTGATTGCAATGACCCCGTTCGAG
The DNA here is from genome assembly GCA_964615955.1 of uncultured Roseicyclus sp. Taxonomy (GTDB): domain Bacteria; phylum Pseudomonadota; class Alphaproteobacteria; order Rhodobacterales; family Rhodobacteraceae; genus Gymnodinialimonas. The sequence goes on along the minus strand of CAZTUG010000054.1, from coordinate 4,601 downwards.
CACATGACGGAATTTCCCGATCCCTCCGCGATCTACCAGGATTGGCTGGACAGTGCGTCCGGCCACCTGATCGAGGGGCGTATCGAACACTTCGTCCAGATGATCGGCCTGCCGTTCATGATGCGCACGATCGGCGCGGAAACTCTTCTGGAAACGGTGAAGGAAATATCGCAGGACGCCGCGAACGTGACCAGGGCGCTCAAGGCGCATGCCGCGACCCATTACATTCGGCTGGTCCAGAATGCCCGTTACCTGCAACCCGACGTGATAGAAGGCTGGCACACGACCCACGTCCTGCGCAACGCGCTCAACATCGTGCCGTCCTATTCCAGCCGCATGGTGATGCGGTGCATCGGCGGGATCTGGAAGGTGACGGAGGCGGAGCATGAATTGACCAGCAACCGGCTTCCCGTCGCGCTGCTCCGCTCGGCCCCCGGCGCCTTCGCCGAACGTTGGGCCGAACCGAAGGCGGATATCCGGGCAACGCAGGCCCGGGCCGAGCCGATCTACCAGATCTTCATCAACGCCCTGAGCGATGCCGTGGTCGCGCGCGATCTGGAGGGATGGCTGACCCATTTCACCTATCCCCATGACGTGCACTTCGAGACCTCCGACCACCGCGTCGAGACGCCGGAAGAGGAAGCCGGTTTCTTCCACAGCCTCGTGGCCCATATGGACTCCGTCGGCGCGGACCGCGTCGTGCGACGCGCGCGCTTCGCCGAGTTCATCTCGGGCGACCGGATCATCGGCTATCACGGCACCGTCGCAGAACGCGATGGCACGGTCGTTTTCGGCCCGATCCAAAGCCGGATGGTGCTGCGCGTCGAGGACGACCAATGGCGCTGCATGTCCGTAACAAATGCCCTGTCGAACACGGTGTTCCCGGCCTCGGATTACAAGGTCACAGCAACGCTGCCGACGATGAGAGAAATTCAGGAAAGGATGAGAAAATGACCGATTTTACGATGGAGGTCGGCGCCGATGGCGTCGCGGTCGTCACGTGGGACGTGCCGGACAAGTCGATGAACGTGCTCTCGCGCGCGGCGTTCACCGAATGCGAGGCCCTGATCGACGAGGCGCTCGGGCGCGATGACGTCAAGGGCATCGTCATCACCTCGGGCAAAAGCACCTTCGCGGGGGGCATGGACCTCAACACGCTGGCCACGATCCGCGCGGAATCGGGCGACGACGCGGCGCAGGGCCTGTTCGATTTCATCATGAACGGCCACCGCATCCTGCGGAAGATCGAGCGCGCCGGCATGGAGCCCAAGTCCAACAAGGGCGGCAAGCCCGTGGCCTGCGCCATTCCCGGCACCTGTGCAGGCATCGGCACCGAAATCGCGCTGGCCTGTCATCACCGGATCATGGCCGATAATCCCAAGGCGAAGATCGGCCTGCCCGAAATCCTCGTGGGGCTCTTCCCCGGTGCGGGCGGCACGACGCGCTATTCCCGCATGGTCGGCGCGATGGCTGCCTCGCCGGTGCTGCTGGAAGGCCGGATGCTGGAACCCGCCAAGGCGAAATCCGCAGGCCTGATCGACGCGGTCGTCCCGGCCGGGGATCTGCTGCAGGCGGCGAAGGACTGGGTGCTGAACGCCACCCCCGCCGATATCGTCAAGCCCTGGGACGTGAAGGGCTTCAAGATGCCCGGCGGCGCCCCCTACCACCCGGCGGGCTTCATGACCTTCGTGGGTGCCTCCGCCATGATCCACGGCAAGACCAAGGGCGTCTACCCGGCCGCCAAGGCGCTGCTGTCGGCGGTCTACGAAGGCGCGCTGGTCGATTTCGACACCGCGCTCCGGATCGAGGCGCGGTATTTCACCCAAGTGCTGATGGACCCGTCCTCCAGCGCGATGATCCGGTCGCTGTTCATCAACAAGGAAGCGCTGGAAAAGGGCGCAAACCGCCCCGCCGTGCCGGACCAGACGGTGAAGAAGGTCGGCATCCTCGGCGCGGGCATGATGGGGGCGGGCATCGCCTATGTCTCCGCGCTGGCGGGGATCGAGGTGGTGCTGATCGACGCGGCGCAGGACAGCGCGGACAAGGGCAAGGCCCATTCCGAAGCGCTCCTTGACAAGGGCATGGCCCGCAAGAAGGTGACGGCCGAGAAGAAGGCCGAGGTTCTGGCGCGCATCACCGCCACCACCGACTACGCCGCGCTCGACGGCTGCGACCTGATCGTCGAAGCGGTCTTCGAGGACCCGAAGGTGAAGGCGGAAGTCACCGGCAAGGCCGAGGCACAGATGCTGCAATCCGGCATCTTCGCCACCAACACCTCCACCCTGCCGATCACGATGCTCGCCCAGGCCTCCGCGCGCCCCGAGCAGTTCATCGGCATCCACTTCTTCTCGCCGGTCGACAAGATGGCGCTGGTGGAGATCATCAAGGGCAAGCAGACGGGCGATGTCGCCGTGGCCAAGGCGCTCGATTTCGTGCGCCAGATCCGCAAGACGCCCATCGTGGTGAACGATGAACGCTTCTTCTACGCCAATCGCTGCATCCTGCCTTACGTCAACGAAGGCGTGCGGATGGTGCAGGAAGGCGTGGCCCCTGCCCTGATCGAGAATGCCGCCAAGCTGGTCGGCATGCCGCTGGGACCGCTGCAACTGACCGACGAGACCTCCATCGACCTCGGCGCCAAGATCGCGCGGGCGACCAAGGCCGCCGATCCCGACTACGATGCCACCACGGACGAGTTGATCTTCTGGATGGAGGGCGAAGGCCGCCTTGGTCGCAAGTCCAAGGCCGGGTTCTACGCCTATGACGACGCGGGCAAGCGCCTTGGCCTGTGGGACGGCTTATCCACACGTTATCCCCGGGCCGATACACAACCCGACCTGGTCGAGGTGCAGCATCGCCTGCTCTTCGCGCAGGTGCTGGAGGCCGTCCGCGCCCTGGAAGCGGGCGTGCTGATGGACATCCGCGAAGGCGATGTCGGCGCGATCCTCGGCTGGGGCTTCGCGCCGTGGTCGGGCGGACCGTTCTCGTGGCTGGACATCCTCGGGACCGCCTATGCGGCGGAACGGTGCGACGAATTGGCGGCAACCTACGGTCCCCGCTTCGCCTGCCCGCCCCTGCTGCGCGAGATGGCGGACAAGGGGCAAAGCTTCTACGGCCGCTTCGGCGCTGGCGTGGACAGCAAGGCCGCCTGAACCCGCCACGGCAGGCACGAAAAGGGCGCCCCTCACGCGAAGGGCGCCCTCACATCCTCGCCCGCGGTTCAGAACCGGTAGGCCGCGCGCACCCCGAAGGATGTCGTCTGCACATCCGAGCCTGAGAAATCGTCGAGCACGGTCCGGGAAATCCCGCCGCCGACCATGATCGTATCGGTCAGCATGTAGTCGGCCCCGATGCCGAACTGGTAGCCGGATTCGAACCGGCGGTTGCCCGCGATGGTCCGCATGGTGGACCAGGTATGCCCGATCCCGCCATAGACCAGCACCTCGCCAAGGTCATAGCCCGCCTCGATCCCCACCGTCATCAGCGCGTTCAGCACCGGGTCCTGCGGCACGTTGCCGATGACGGGCGGGACATCGACGCTGCCGAACATCAGCGACGCGGTGGCGCCCAGAACAACCTGACCGAGGTCATAGCGATAGCCACCCTCTGCGCCGATCATCAGGCCGTTGCCCTCGTTGGAGACGCTGGCGCCGTCCACGGGAGACATTTCCACCCGCGTGAAATCCAGCGCCGCGCCGCCGTAAAGGCCGCTCCAGTCGGTGCCCTGGGCCTGTGCGGCCTGACCCAGAAGAAGAAACGCCACGAAAAGTCGCAATACCTGCATGATCAGCCTCATCGGTTTGTTGATTGTTTGACCCTGTGGATAAGTCATCTTGTGGTCGGAGTTCAAAGGAAACCTGCATCTTGTGGGCGAAAACCGCCGATGCTGCAAAATTGACTCACTTCCAGAGACGGGGCGTGGCCGTCCAGACGCTTCCCTTTTCTTGCGCGGTAATGCATCACTCTGGGCATAATGTTGCGCAAGCGGGAGGGTGCGATGGGCTGGATGAAGGACGAGACCGGGCTGGACAAGACCGCCGCCAACCATGTGCCCCTGACGCCGCTCAGCCACCTGGCCCGTGCGGCCCGCGTCTTCCCCACGCGCGCGGCGCTGGTCGATGGCCCGTTCCGCGCCACCTATGCCCAGATGCGGGCGCGCGTCAGCCGCCTCGCCTCGGCACTGGCGGGGCGCGGCGTGGCACCCGGCGACGTGGTCGCCACCGTCCTGCCCAACACCCACCCCCATGTGGAAGCGCATTGGGGCGTGCCCGCCTGCGGCGCGGTGCTGAATGCCATCAACACGCGGCTGGACGTGTCCACGGTCGCCTACATCCTCGACCATGGCGAGGCGAAGCTGGTGCTGGCCGACACGCAGTTCCTGCCGCTGGTGGTAGACGCCATCGCCGCCATGGACGGCCCCGCGCCCGTGGTCATCGAGGTGCCGGACCCGGCGGCGGGCCATCCCGCCACGGGCCGCCACACCACCTACGAGGCTCTGCTGGCCGAGGGCGACCCGGGTGCGCCGTGGCACATGCCGGAAGATGAGTGGGAAAGCCTCGCGCTCAACTACACGTCCGGCACCACCGGGCGGCCCAAGGGCG
>CAZTUG010000053.1:4007-22640 GCA_964615955.1 uncultured Roseicyclus sp. | reverse complement strand
CGCCGGTGTTGAGCAGCGCGAAGCAGCCCGTGCCATAGGTCGATTTGAGCATGCCGGGCTGGAAACAGGCCTGCCCCACGGTGGCGGCCTGCTGGTCGCCCGCGACGCCGAGGATCGGGATGGGATCGCCGAACAGGGTCGTCTCGCCGAAATCGGCGCCGCAATCGAGCACCTCGGGCAGGAGGGACGTGGGGATGTTCAGCAGCGTCAGGATATCATCGTCCCACGCGCCGCTTCGGATGTTATACAAGAGCGTGCGCGCCGCATTGGTGGCGTCGGTGACGTGGCGCGTGCCGCCGGTCAGCCGCCAGATCAGGAAGCTGTCCACGGTGCCGAAGGCCAGCTTGCCCGCCTCGGCCCGGGTGCGGAGGCCGTCGACATTGTCCAGAAGCCAGGCCAGCTTCGTGCCGCTGAAATAGGGGTCGAGCAGCAGGCCTGTCTTGTCCTGCACCATCGCCTCGTGCCCGTCCGCCTTGAGACGGGCGCAGAGTTCGGAGGTGCGGCGGTCCTGCCAGACAACGGCGTTGTGGACGGCCTCACCGCTTTCGCGGTCCCAGAGCACGACGGTTTCGCGCTGGTTGGTAATGCCGATGCCCGCGACGGCACCGCCCTTGTCCAGCGCCTCGCGGCAGGTGGCAAGCACGGTGTCCCAGATCTCCCCGGCGTCATGTTCGACCCAGCCGGAGCGTGGGTAGTGCTGGGCAAATTCGCGCTGCGCAGACGCCTTGGGCCGCAGGTCGCCATCGAAAACGATGGCACGCGACGAGGTGGTTCCCTGGTCGATGGCGAGGATCTGAGGCATGGGCAGAACTTATCCGAAACGGTTGGGGCCAAGGGTGCCTTTCTGGCAGAGGAACACCAGCAGGACGATGGCGTAGATCAGGAAGCCGATGACCAGGAGCGGCAGGAGCGCGAAGGCCCTGTCGGGCGAGCCGAAGGGATCGGCGCTGACGATGGCGAAGAAGACGCCGAAGACGACAGCCATCACGATATACATGCCCCCGACCCACCAGCCGGAGCGATCGGTATCATGCAACCTGCGCCACGTGACGGCAAGCGATGGCAGGAAGGTTCCGAGGGAGACGATGGCATTGAACGGTCCGCCGGTTTCCATCGATCCGGGGAAAATGATCGCGTCCAGGACCGAAGCGACGATGCCGAGCAGAACGAGGAACAGGACATAGAACCAGTATTCCGATCGGCTGGCCCGGCCCGAGAAGGTCACGTATTTCGAGAAGCAGGTGGAAATCGCCTCGCCGAAGGTGCGGGACGGCGCGCCGATGTAAAGGCCGTCGGGCCCGATACTGTCGCCCGGGGCCCGCGCGGCAGGAGCGGCGGGCGCGGCGGGCGCGGCGGGAGCGCGCGCTGCGGGCGCTGCGGGCGCCAGCGGCGGCGGGCTGCCGGCGGGCCGGGTTGTCGCGAAGTGGTCGGACGCCCCTTCCCAGCCCGTCAACCCCTCGCGCCAGACGAGCGTATCGGCGGTGATGGCGCCGGTTGCGATCAGACGCTCGATCTCGGACGCCGCGACGGGACCATGCCGTTCCTCGTCGATCGCGTAGTACCACATCGCCATGTCCGGCACTCCTTTTGTCTTGTTCCTCAGGCCATTGGGCCGGGAATTTTCCGCCGGGTCAAGGCTGTGTCGGGCCGGTCATCGCGGCATCTATGGCGGCGATCTGGTCGGGCGACAGCTTGAGGCCGAGTTTCGAGCGGCGCCAGACGACATCGGCGGCGGTGCGGGCATATTCGCGGGTTCGCAGCCAGGTCAGTTCGGCCTCGGTCAGGGTGGCGCCGAAATCGCGGCCGAGATCGTCGGCCGTCTTCGCTTCACCCAGAATCAGGCGGGCCTCGGTGCCGTAGGCGCGCACGAGGCGCTTGGCCCAACGCTCGGTCAGGAAGGGATAATGCGCCCGCAGTTGCGCGATGAGGTGCGGCACCCCATCGACGGGGAAATCGCCGCCGGGCAAGGGCACGCCGGCGGTCCAGTGGGCCGTGGCATCGGGGTAGAAGCGCGCCAGCTTGTCCCACGCATCCTGCGCCAGCACGCGATAGGTGGTGATCTTGCCGCCGAAGACGTTGAGCATCGGCGGGCCGCCATCGGCATCAAGCGAGAGCACGTAGTCGCGCGTTGCCGCGGTGGCGGATTTTGCGCCGTCATCATAGAGCGGCCGCACGCCGGAATAGGTCCAGACGACATCGTCCTGCGTGAGTGTCTGCTTGAAATAGCCGTTGGCGAAGGCCAGCAGGTAGTCGCGTTCCTCGGGTGTGCAGGCGGCCTCGCGCGGGTCGGCATGGTGTTCGGCATCGGTGGTGCCGATCAGGGTGAAATCGGTCTCGTAGGGGATCGCGAAGATGATGCGGCCGTCGGTGCCCTGGAAGAAATAGCACTTGTCGTGGTCATAGAGCCTGCGCGTCACGATATGGGAGCCGCGCACCAGCCGCACCCCTTCGGAGGAGTTCTGCCGCGCCACATTGCGCACGACATCTGCCACCCAGGGTCCGCCCGCATTCACGAGGCCACGGGCGTGGATCGTTTGCGGGCCGTCCTCGCCATCGACGTCGATGCGCCAGAGATCGCCCTCCCGCCGCGCGGACACGACGCGCGTGCGGACCATGATCCGGGCGCCACGTTCCGCCGCATCGCGGGCGTTCAGCACGACCAGCCGCGCGTCTTCCACCCAGCAATCGGAATATTCGAAGGCCGTGGTGAAGCGGTCCTGCAAAGGCGCGCCTTCGGGCGTGTTTTCGAGCGAGACGCGCGTGGTAGCGGGCAGGATCTTTCGCCCGCCGAGGTTGTCGTAGAGCAACAGGCCAAGCCGGATCAACCAATCGGGGCGGCGGCCCTTCATCCACGGCATCACGGTCCCGAGGATCTTGGAGGTCGGCGTGGAATTGTCGAACCGCATGTCCCTGGACAGGGGCAGCACGAAACGCATCGGCCACGATATGTGCGGCATGGCGCGCAACAATGTCTCGCGCTCGGCGAGGGCATGTCTGACCAGCTTGAACTCGAAATATTCGAGATAACGCAAGCCGCCGTGGAACAGCTTCGTGGACGCGCTGGAGGTTGCGCCGGCAAGGTCGCCCATCTCTGCCAGACAGACCGACAGCCCCCTGCCCTGCGCATCGCGCGCAATGCCGCAGCCATTGATACCGCCACCAATGACGAACAGGTCATAGGGCTGGGTCTGCGACTCGGGCATGGGATCCTCCGTTCGTATGTTCGGTTGTTTTCATTTCATGTTCATTTTGTCAATTTTCATGTTCGTTTTATTTCGTTATAGGGCGGATATGCATCTTTCGCCCCGCCAGACCGATATCCTGACACGTGCCCGCGACATGGGTCGCGTCACGGTCGATGGCCTTGCGGCGGAATTTCACGTGACCGCGCAGACCATCCGCCGCGATCTGGGGAGCCTCTGCGACGCCGGATTGCTGGAGCGCACCCATGGCGGCGCAGCCATGGCGGAAGGATTGACAAACCTTGCCTACATGGATCGCCGCCGGATGAACGCCGAAGCCAAGGACGCCATCGGTCGTGCAGCGGCGCGGCTGGTGCATCCGGGCAATTCCGTGTTCCTCAACATCGGGACGACGACCGAGGCGGTGGCGCGCCACCTGCGCGAGGTTCCGAACATCACCGTCATCACCAACAACCTGAACGTGGCCCAGATCCTGAGCGGCCATGCCACGGCGGAAGTCATCGTGACGTCGGGCCGCCTGCGCCGGTCGGATGGCGCGCTGGTCGGAGAATTGGCGGTGCAGACATTGCGGCACTTCAAGCCCGACCTCGCGATGATCGGCACGTCGGCCATCGACCACAAGGGCGTGTTGCTGGATTACGACCCGGACGAGATCCGGGTGACCCACGCGATCCTCGAACAGACGGGCTTGCCGGTGCTGGTGGCCGACCAGGGCAAGTTCCAACGCACGGCACCGGTGCGGGTCACGAATATCACGCGGATGCGCTACTGGGTGACGGACCGCGCGCCGACATCCAGGATGCAGACCCTGTGCAGGGGGGCCTATGTGCGCATGTTCACTCCCGCAGGCGAGTTATGAGCGCTACCACCTGCGGGCCGATGGTGTCGACGATCAGGGCGACGCCGCGCGCATTGGGGTGGATGCCGTCCCGCTGCATCAGATCGGCCACGGGCGTTCCGGCCTCCACCGGATCGCGGAACCCGTTGAAGAAATCCCGATCGAGAAGGGTACCGTATTCGGCAGCGAGTTCGGGATACATCGCGTTGAAGGCATCGCGATAGTCGGCACCGTAATTGCCCGATGCGACGATACCGACCAGCAGAACCTCCACATCCTGCGCCGCAGCGACGTCGAGGATACCGGCAAGGTTCGCGCGGCTGACGGCGGGGTCGATGCCGCGCAGGAAGTCGTTGCCCCCCAGCGCAAGGATCATCGCATCGACCTCGGGCGTCAGGGTCCAACTGGCACGGGCAAGGCCACCCGCCGTGGTATCGCCCGACACGCCCGCGTTTATCAGGGTCACGTCATGCCCGCGCGCGTCCAGCCAGGCTTGCAACCGCGGCACCAGCCCGTCGTCCTGCGGCAAGCCGTAACCGGCGGTCAGGCTGTCGCCCAGCGCGGCGATGGTAACGGGCTCGGCCGCGGCGGTCCCGACCGCCGATGCCAACAGCGCCGCCTTGCCGAACAGGGCAGCGGCCCCATATGCCTTGGACAGAAGTGAACGGAAGAGTTTAGCCATGGATGCGGTCCTGTCCTTGAAGAATGCGAAGCTGTCACTGGATGGCAATGCGGGGCGCGTGGATATCCTCCATGGCATCACGCTGAACGTCGCGCGCGGCGAGACGCTGGCGCTGACGGGACCGTCGGGGTCGGGCAAATCGTCTCTCCTCATGCTGATGGGCGGGTTGGAGCGGGCCACGGGCGGATCCGTGATGGCGTTGGGGCATGATCTGACCACGATGACCGAAGATCAACTGGCCCGGTTTCGCAGGCACCATATGGGGGTGGTGTTCCAGTCTTTCCACCTGATCCCGACGATGACGGCGCTGGAAAACGTCGCCACGCCGCTGGAACTGGCGGGCGTGGCCGATGCGTTCGACCGGGCCGGGGCGGAACTGGCCGCGATGGGACTGGGGCATCGCGCAGGGCATTACCCGTCGCAGATGTCGGGCGGCGAACAGCAGCGCGTGGCGCTGGCGCGCGCGGCGGTGACGCGGCCCGCGATCCTGTTGGCGGATGAGCCGACGGGAAACCTCGACACAACCACGGGGGTGCAGATCATGGACCTGCTGATGGGATTGCGGGACCGGCATGGCGCGACGCTGGTGCTGGTGACCCATTCTGGCGAGTTGGCGGCGCGGTGCGACCGCGAGGTTCGGCTGCGCGATGGGCGGTTGGACGCCCTGCCGAAGGCCGCGGAATGATCGCCTGGCGCATCGCAAGACGAGAGTTGCGCGGCGGATTGCGCGGGTTCCGGGTGTTCCTTGCCTGCCTCGCCCTGGGCGTGGCGGCGATTGCCGCCGTCGGATCCGTCCGGGTGTCGATCGAAGCGGGGCTGGCGCGCGAGGGTGCGGTGATCCTGGGGGGCGATGCGGAGATGTCGTTCACCTACCGGATGGCCGACGCGCGCGAACGCGCCTTCATGGCGGAGATCGCCGAGACGGTCAGCGAGACGGTGGATTTCCGCTCCATGGCGGTGGTGAACCGGACCGAGGTGGAGCGTGGGCTGACGCAGGTGCGCGGCGTGGACGGGGCGTGGCCGCTCTATGGGCAGGCCGCGCTGGAGCCGTCGATGCCGGTGGCCGAAGCGCTGGAGATACGCGATCTGCCCGGCGCGGTCATGGCGCCCCTGCTGGCGGACCGGCTTGCCCTGTCGGTTGGCGACACGTTCCGCCTTGGTGAGCAGGACTTCGAAGTGCGGGCAATCCTGGTGGATGAACCCGATGGCGCGTCGTCGGGCTTCGGGCTTGGGCCACGCACCATCGTATCGCTTGACGGCTTGGCCGGATCGGGTCTGCTGGAGCCGGGAACGCTGTTCGAAAGCCAGTATCGGCTGCGCATTCCCGGGGCCGATCTGGCCGCGTTGGAGGACCGTGCCGCGGCCTTCGAGGCCAGTGGCGCGCGCTGGCGGGATGCGCGCAACGGCGCGCCGGGTGTGGCGGAATTCGTCGAACGGATCGGGGCGTTCCTCGTGCTGGTGGGCCTTGCCGGACTGGCGGTGGGCGGCGTCGGCGTCTCGGCCGCGGTCCGGGCCTACCTGGAGGGGAAGGTGGCGACCATCGCGACCCTGAAGACCATCGGCGCGGAGGGGCGCACGATCTTCACCGCCTATTTCTTGCAGGTTGGCGCGTTGACGGCGGTGGGCGTCGCGCTTGGGCTAGCGCTTGGGGCCGCAGCGCCCGTGGCCTTCGGCCCGCTGATCGAGGCGCGCTTGCCGATCCCCGTCGCCATCGGCGTATACCCCGCGCCACTGCTTGAAGCGGCCCTTTACGGCACGCTGACAGCGCTGATCTTCACACTGTGGCCGCTGGCGCGGACAGAGCGGGTGCGGGCGGCGGCGCTTTTCCGCGATGTAGGCTCCGCCCATGGATGGCCGAGACCGGTGTTCCTGTTCATCATTTCCGGTCTGGTCCTGACACTGGTGGGGCTGGCGGTGTGGCTGTCGGGCATCCCGAGGCTGGCGCTGGGAACGGCGGGCGGCCTTTTCGCCGCGCTGATCCTGCTGGCCGGCGCATCGCTGGCGATCCGGTGGCTGGCGCGACGCCTTGTGCGCCTTGCGCGCGGACGCATCGTGCTGCGCACCGCGCTTGGTGCGATCGGCGGTCCGGGATCGGACGCGGGTCCGGTGGTGATGTCGCTCGGGCTGGGGCTGGCGGTTCTGGCCGCTGTCGGGCAGATCGACACCAACCTGCGCAGCGCCATCCAGCGCAACCTGCCCGAGGTCGCGCCGAGCTATTTTTTCGTGGATATTCAAACGGATCAGCTGCCCGCCTTCCTCGACCGGGTCGAGAATGACCCCGCCGTCAGCCGGGTGGAGACGGCGCCGATGCTGCGCGGGGTCCTGACGCGGATCAACGGGCAGCGGGCGCAAGACGTCGCCGGCGACCATTGGGTGATCCGGGGCGACCGGGGGCTGACCTACCGGCGCACGGCCCCACCGGAGGAGGAGATCGTCGCGGGCGCATGGTGGCCCGACGACTATGACGGCCCGCCGCTGGCGGCCTTCGCGGCAGAGGAAGCGTTGGAGATGGGGATCGGTCCGGGTGACACGATCACGATGAACGTCCTGGGCCGCGACATCACCGCGACCATCGCCGCGCTGCGCGAAGTTTCATTTGAAAACGCGGGGATAGGCTTCGTCGTCACGATGAACGAGGCGGCCTTGGCCGGTGCGCCGCACACCCATATCGCCACCGTCTACGCCGCGCAGGAGGCCGAGGCGCAGATCCTGCGCGACGTGGCCGGGGCCGCGCCCAACATCACCGCGATCCGGGTGCGCGATGCACTGGACCAAGTGGCGAGCGCGCTGCGCGGGATCGCGCAAGCCACGTCCTATGCCGCATCGGCCACGCTTCTGACCGGCTTCGTGGTGTTGATCGGGGCGGCAGCGGCAGGCGAGAAGGGCCGCGTGTTCGAGGCGGCGGTGCTCAAAACGCTGGGGGCGTCGCGCGCCACCATCCTTGCCGGATTTGCCTTGCGTGCCAGCCTGTTGGGGGCCGCAGCGGGGATCGTCGCCATCGTCACGGGCGCACTCGGCGGGTGGGCGGTGATGACCTTCGTGATGGATGCCAGCTACCGCTTCGAACCGATCTCGGCCCTGGCGATCGTCGTGGGCGGGGCGCTGGCCACGCTGCTGGCAGGGCTGGCCTTCGCGTGGCGTCCCTTGGCGCGGCGACCTGCGGGGGTCTTGCGGGCAAGGGAATAACGGCTTTACTCTTGTCAAATCGGGGCCAAGAGCGCACCTGTGAGCACATGTTGAAATCGATGCGGTCCCTTCTCGGGCGAAAATCCAAGGATGTGGCTCGCTCTGGTACGCAGGCCGCCGCACCACAAGATATGCCGCGTCCCGAGCATCAAACCTACATCATCGGCGATATCCACGGCCGTGCCGATCTTCTGGAATTGATGCTGGAATTGATCGACGCCCATATCGGCGGCACACAGGCCACCGATCCGAAGCTGGTATTCGTGGGCGATTACATCGACCTTGGCGCGGACTCGGCCGTGGTTCTGGCGCGCATGCGGGAATTGCAGAGCGATTACCCCGAGAACGTGACCTGCCTGATGGGCAATCACGAGCGCATGTTGCTCGATTTCCTGGGTGATCCGACGACGCGGGGGCCGCGCTGGATGCGGGCGGGCGCGTCCGAGACCCTGCGCGCCTTCGGCGTCGCCACCGCCGATCTGGAGGAGAGCGCCGAGTATGACGCCTTCCCCGCCGCCGCCCATTCCCTGCGTCGTCGACTGCCCAAGGGAACGGTGGAATGGCTGGAAAATCTGCCACTTAGCTGGCATTCCGGCAATCTTTGGGCAGTGCATGCGGGGGCCGATCCGCGTCACCGGATGGAGGATCAGAGTGCGCGGGTGCTGCTGTGGGGCCATCCGGAATTCGATGAGGGCGGACGCGGTGATACCCTGTGGATCGCCCATGGCCACACCGAAGTGGCCCATCCCAGCGCCGAGGACGGGCGCATCGCGACCGATACCGGCGCATGGCACACGGGCCGCCTGACGGCCTGCGCGGTGCGGCCCGATGGGCGGTATGACTTCCTCCAGACCTGAGGCGTGGACCGGCCGCTTTTCTGCGTCGGAACCGGCTTGGGGTATATCAATGCTATATCAATTTCCCGTCGGACGCGTCGCGGCGTGCCCTTACCGGCCGAGTTTCTCGGAGGCTCCATCCTCGAGCCGGGTGCGCCAGAGTGGTACGCCGGAGCGGAACGCGGCACGTCCGATCATGTGGGCGGCGACGGGGGCGGTGATGAAGAGAAACAGGATCGTGGCCACCGCGCGCGTGATCGTCGCGGTGTCGGCGAAGAAGATGGCGACGGCGATCAGGATCAGGCCCGAGCCGAGGGTGCCCGCCTTGGTGGAGGCGTGCATGCGGATCAACACGTCGGGCAGGCGCAACACGCCAAGCCCCGCGACGAAGCAGAAAAAGCCGCCGAGGATGGCGATGGCCGCGAGGATGTAATCGAGGATCATGGCCGACCTCCTGTCGGGGCAGAGGGGCGCGCGGATGCCGTGGCATTATCCGCGGGCGAGGCTGACGGCGATGGCGGATCGGGGCGGCGCTGCCGACGTTCCACGAACCGGGCGAGCGCCACGGTGGCGAGAAAGCCCACAAGCGCCAGCACGATGGCCACGTCCACGAAGGCCCGTTGCCCGGACTGGATCGCGTAGAGACCGCAGAACGACACGATCTGCACCGTCATCAGGTCCAGCGCCACGATCCGGTCCGGCAGGCTGGGGCCCTTCACGAGCCGGATGAAGCCGCCGACGACACCGAGCATGACGAGCAGGAAGGCGATGTTGATGGCGGGGCTGAGGACGGGGCTCATTTGATGGCCTCCACGCGGACCCGCTCGGCGTCTTTCCTTGTGGCCCGCTGCGCAAGCGCAGCCGCGACGACACCGAGCATGACGAGCAGGAAGGCGATGTTGATGGCGGGGCTGAGGACGGGGCTCATTTGATGGCCTCCACGCGGACCCGCTCGGCGTCTTTCCTTGTGGCCCGCTGCGCAAGCGCAGCCGCGACGACACCGAGCATGACGAGCAGGAAGGCGATGTTGATGGCGGGGCTGAGGACGGGGCTGAGGACGGGGCTCATTTGATGGCCTCCTTGATGCGGCGTTCGACGCCGTCCTTGATGGAGCGGCGGATGGCGTCGGGGTCGTCGGCGAACATGGCGTGGATCAGCAGGGTGTTGCAATCCTCGGTCACGTCGAGGCAAAGCGTTCCGGGCGTCAGGGAGATGTAGTTCGTCATCACCAGCACCGCCATGTCGTCATCGAGGTCGAGGGGCACCGAGATGATGCCGGGGCGCGCCTTGTGCCGGGGCGTCAGCACGTCCCAGACGACCTGGATCGAGGACACGACGAGTTCCCACAGGAAGATGACGACCAGGATCATCCAGCGCAATGCGCGGCTGAAATAACGCTCGGAGCCGGGAAACAGCGGGCGCGTGGCGAACAGCGCGGCAGAGCCGACGACGAAGCCCACGCCAAGCCCGCGCAACGTGATGTCGCCGGTCAGCGCGGCCCAGGCCACGGCAAGCGCGATGTTGAAGCCGAAGATGTTCATGGGCGCGGCTCTCCGAGCACGGCTTGGATATAGGCCTCGGGGTTGAGAAGCTGGTCCGCCGACGCGGTGGCGAACTGCACGAAGGGTTCGGGAAAGAAGCCGATGATACAGGTCAGGATGGCCAGTGTCGCGATCGGCGTCAACAGCGCCGCGCGGTCCGCCGCAGGCAGGCTGGAGAGGCGCGGTTGCAAGCCCGCGGGATGCGGTTTCCAGAACGCGGCGCCCCAGATCTTCGTCATGGAATAGATCGTCAGCAACCCCACGACCAGGGCCACGGCGGCAATGACATATCCTCCGTCGTCCAGCGCCGCGCGGACCAGGATGAACTTCGCCCAGAACCCGGACAAGGGCGGGAACCCGGCAAGGGAGAAGGCCGGGACAAGGAACAGCAGCGCCAGCAGAGGCGCGGTCCTGTAAAGTCCGCCGATGGCGTCGAGGTCGGTGCTGCCAGCGATCCGGCGCGCCACGCCCGCCACGAGGAAGAGGTTCGATTTCACGATGATGTGGTGCACGATGTAGAACACCGCTCCCACCATGGCCAGCGGCGTGAACAATGCGAGGCCGAGGATCATGTAGCCGATCTGGCTGACGATGTGGAACGACAGGATGCGGCGGAAATCGTTCATCGCCGCCGCCCCCAGAACGCCCGTGACCATGGTAAAGCCCGCGACCCAGAGCAGGATCGTGTGGGTATAGGCCACGTCGGTGGTGAAGATCAGCGTGAACATGCGCATCAGGGAATAGACGCCCACCTTGGTCAGCAGGCCCGCGAAGATGGCGGAGACCGAGATCGCGGGGGTATGGTAGGAGGCGGGGAGCCAGAAGAACAGCGGGAAGACGGCGGCCTTCACCCCGAAGGCGATCATGAACATGACGGCGACGGTGACCAGCAGGCCGGGATTGTCCACCTCTTGCACGGCGCGGTGCAGGTCGGCCATGTTGAGCGTTCCGGTCATCCCGTAGAGCAGGCCGATCCCGGTCAGGAACAGGATGGTCGAAACGAGGTTGACCGTCACATACTTGATGCCGCCGTCGAGTTGCTGCCGGTTGCCGCCCATGACCAGCAGGCCGAAGGAAGAAATCAGCATCACCTCGAACCAGACGTAGAGGTTGAAGAGGTCGCCGGTCAGGAACGCGCCGCACACGCCCGCCAGCAGCACCTGGTAGAGGGCGTGGTAGCCAAGCTGTTCCTTGCGCTCTTCCACATCGGCCAGCGCGTAGATCGCCACGGCAAGGCCGATGATGCCGGTGATCACGACCATCACCGCCGACAGCAGGTCCGCCACCAGCGTGATGCCGAAGGGCGCGGGCCATTCGCCCATCTGCGCGGCGACCACGCCATCCGCCAGCACCTCGCGCATCAGCAGGCCGGACGCGGCCAGCAGCCCCGCCGCGCCGAGCACGGAAATCCAGCGCCCCTCCGGCCCGTGGCGGAACAGGAAGGCCAGCACGGCGGTGGCGAAGGGAATGATGAGAGGGGCGGCGAGGATCCAGCTCATTCAGGGTCGCCCCGCGCAATATAGGTCTTGGTCGGCGTGGTCGGGGTCTCCTCGACCGGTTCGGCAAGGCGCATCTCGTCCGAATTGAGCGTGCCGAGGTTCTGGTAGGTGCGATAGACCAGCGTGAGGGCGAAGGCGAAGAGCCCGAAGCCGATCACGATCGCGGTCAGCACGAGCGCCTGCGGCAGGGCATTGGCGACGCCCGCGACGGGCGACTCCGCGCCCTCGGGGATCAGGGGCGGGGTTTCCGGCGTCAGGCGGCCGGAAACGAAGATCGTCAGGTTGGCCGCGTTGGAGATCAGCACCAGCCCGAACAGGAAGCGCAACACGTTGCGCGCCAGCATCAGGTGGACCGAGGCGGCGACCAGCACGCCGACCATCAGGGCGATGAGCAGTTCCATCAGACCTCCTCCTCCAGCGCGAGGACAAGGGTGAGGATGGCCCCGAACACCACGAGGTAGACGCCGATATCGAAGACGAGGACGCTGCTGATCGGCAGGCCCTTGTCGCCGGGGATCGACGGATCGGCGCCCGCGAACCACCATTGGCCGGTAAAGAACGCCTCGCCGAAGACGGCGGCAAAGACGCCCGCCACAAGGGCGACGCCGAGGCCGACCATGGCGATGTTCTGCGGTTCGAACTTGAGCGCGTCGCGGGTGGCCTGCGCCCCTTGCGCGATGGCGTAGAGGATGAAGCCGGTGGAGCCGATCAGCCCGCCGATGAAGCCGCCGCCGGGTTCGTTATGGCCGCGCAACAGCATGAACACGGAGAACAGCAGCAGCAGCGCAGTCAGAAGGCGTGTCGCAGCGTTGAGGATGATGGAGTTGACCATGGCTTAGCGGCCCTTCTCTTGCCGGGCGCCGATGGTCTGGCGCGGCGTGTCGCCGGCTCCGACCGGATGGTCCAGGTCCTCGCGAATGACGCCATACCGGGTGCCGCGCAGGAGGGCATAGGCGGCGAGGGCCGCCATGACGATGACGGCGATTTCGCCGAAGGTATCGAGGGCGCGAAAATCCACGAGGATCACGTTGACGATGTTGCGGCCATAGGCTTCGGGCCAAGCGGTGGCGTTGAAATACTCGGTCAACGCGAGGTCCATGTCGGTGTGGAGAACGGCGACCAGCACGATGGTGGTCAGCGCGCCGACGGTGATGGACAGCGCGGCATGGAGGGGGCGGTGCGCTTCGTCCGTGCGCACGCCCAGATGCGGCAGTTTCAGCATCGCGACGGCGACCAGAACCACGACGAGGGTTTCCACCAGAAGCTGCGTGATGGCGACATCGGGGGCCGAGAACAGGATGAAGATCAGCGCCACGCCGATGCCGACCACCCCCAGCGCCGCGACGGCGGTCATGCGCGACCCGGTCAGCGCGGTCAGCAGCGCGCCCGCGGTGATGAACAGAAGCACGGCCCAGTGCTTGAACAGCAGTCCGTCCAGTTCGGCCTGCCAGTCGATGCGGAAGACGAACACGTCCTGCGCCCAGAGCGTGACGCCGATGGCAATGGCGAAGGTGGCGAAGATGGTGAAGATGTAGCGTTGCAGGATGCCAGATTGCAGGTGGCGCGTCTGCCATGTCGCCAGCGCCTTGAGGCCGTCGAGCGTGGCGTCCCAGCCGGGATCGAACCTGATCGGGTTGGCAGAGATGATCGCGGCCAGCGCGCTGCGCAGGCGACCATGGACGAGGTAGAGCGCGAAGCCCGCCGCGAAGGTGACAAGCGACAGGATGAAGGCGTCGTTGACCTCGCGGAACAGATAGAGGTCGACGGAGACCGGCGCGCCGTAGACCGCCTGCGTGGCGGGGCCGACCAGCCAGACCTCGGGGATGTCGGCAAAGATGCCGAACCAGAGCGACAGCGCGCCCAGAAGGAACGGCCCGAACCACAGGGTCCAGGGTCCCTCGGTGGTGTTCTTGAGCGCGTCGGGCAGGCGCCCGAGAAAGGGCCGCGCCACGGCGATCCCGCCCGCCACGAACATCAGCACCGAGGCGGCGAAGATGGTGCCGGTGATCCAGAGCGACGCGGTGTCCGCGTGCAGGCCCGCCTTGTAGAGAAATTCCTTCCCGATGAAGCCGATGAAGGGCGGGATACCGGCCATGGAAATGGCGGCGAGCGCGCCCGCAAGGAAGGTGACGGGCATCTTGCGTGCGAGGCCGCGCAGTTTCGAGACCTCGCGCGTGCCGGTCTGGGTGTCGACCACGCCGATCATCAGGAAGAGCGCGGCCTTGTAGAGCGAATGCACCACAAGAAACAGCATCGCCGCCTTGATCGCGTCGGAACTGCCCGCGCCGATGAACAGCGTCAGCGCGCCCAGCGCCATCAGCGTGGTATAGGCGAGGATCTGCTTGATGTCGGTCTGGCGGATCGCCAGCAGCGACGCGAAGACGGTGGTGAAGCCGCCCGCGAGGACCAGCGCCCAGAACCACGGCTCGGTCTCGCCCAGCGTGGGCGTCATCCGCGCCATCAGGTAGATGCCGCCCTTCACCATCGTGGCCGAATGCAGGTAGGCCGACACGGGCGTGGGGGCGGCCATGGCGTTGGGCAGCCAGAAGTGAAACGGGAACTGCGCCGATTTGGTGAAGGCGCCCGCAAGGAACAGGACCAGGATGGGCGTGTAGAAGGCGTGGTCGCGGATCGCATCGCCCATGCCCCGGACCTCGACCAGGGAATACGTGCCCGCCGCCTGCCCCAGCAGGATCATGCCCGCCAGCAGTGCCAGCCCGCCGGTGCCGGTCACCAGCAGCGCCTGAAGTGCGGAGCGGCGGGACTTGGCGCTGTCGGAATTGAAGCCGATCAGCAGGTAGGAGGAGATCGTCGTGACCTCCCAGAACACGAACAGCGCGATCAGGTTGTCGGCCAGCACGAGACCCAACATGCCGAACATGAACACCATGAGATACAGCACGAAGCGCGGATATTCCGGGTGATTGCCGAGGTAGCGGGTGGAATAGAGCGTCACCAGCGCGCCGATGCCGGTGATCAGCAGTGCGAAGGTCAGCGACAACCCGTCGATGAGGATGTCCAGGCGGATATCGAGCGACGGCACCCAATCGAGGCCGATCAGTGCAGTTTCGCCTGCCGCGACAGGCCCGAGGAACTGGGCGAACCACCCGAACAGCACGACGGGGATCAGGACGGAAACCCATCCCGCTGGTCCGCCTGCGCGTCGTGGAACCTCTGCCCCGGTTGCCGCCACCTGTCCCCTGCCCTTCGTCCTGCCGCTCCTTTACAGGGAATGGCGCATCGCTGTCCGTTTATCCAGCCCGGTCGTTCAGTTTGCGGCAACAGGTGGCGCAATGCGCCATCGGGTCCAGCCTTCACCTGCCACTTTCCGCGTCGCCTGCCCGGTCGGAGTGCAGGTAAGGGTTGGCATTTGATAGGTCAATCCATACGGTCGAAGATTTTTCGATAGGACAAGGCTATCAGACCGGCAATCGCGGCGAGACTGCGGCGCTTCAGGCAATGGTGCCGGGACCACACAGACACGGCCTTACGCAAGCCATGGAGAAAACCAGCGCGCGGCCAACTGACGGCAGGGGCCGACCGCGCGCTGGTTCCGATGGATCGCCTTGCGTCGACCGTGAGCACTGCAAGGGACAACTTGCGAGCGTAGCAGGGCGATCCACGAACCGACGATGCGTGCCCATCATCGGTTGTCATGATCCATCGCGCCGGTTGTAACGCGGATGCAGCATAGCTAAAAGCACAGAGTGCTGTGATTCCTGATAGGAAAAGGCTATACTACATGGCTGCCCCGGTGCTTCCCTTCACCCTGCGACAGTTGCGATACCTGATGGCGCTGGAGGAGACGCACCATTTCCGCGAGGCGGCGGAGGCCTGCGGGATCTCGCAACCGTCGCTGTCGGTGCAGATCAAGTTGCTGGAGGAGGCGCTGGACCTTGTGCTGGTGGAGCGCGGGCGCGGGCCGGTGCGCCTGACCCAGGCGGGCCGCGAGGTTGCGCGGCGGGCGCGCGATATCCTCGACGCGAGCCAGGATATCGTCGACATGTCCGCGACCCTGCAGACGGGCCTTGGGGGAACGTTGCGGCTTGGCACCTCCATCACGCTGGGACCCTACCTGATGCCCCACGTGGTCGGGGAACTGCACCGATCCCACCCCGATTTGCGACTCTACATCCGCGAGGCCGCGCCCAACGTGCTGGTGCGCGAGTTGAACGAGGGCGTCCACGACCTGATCCTGACGCAACTTCCCGTGGCAAGCACGCGGCTGACCGTGGCCCGGCTGTTCCGTGAACCGCTGGGGCTGGCGATGCCGGTGGAACATGCACTGGCCGCGCGCGCGACGATCGAGGGGCCGGAACTGGCGGATCAGACCATCCTGTCGCTGTCGCCCGCCCACGCGCTGCACGACCAGATCAGCGCCATTTGCGCCGAGACCGGGGCGTTCCTGTCGCGCGACTACGAGGGCACGTCGCTGGACGCGCTGCGGCAGATGGTGGCACTGGACATGGGGCTGACCTTCCTGCCCGCGCTTTACGTTCGCTCGGAGATCGAGGGGCGGGCCAGGGACGTGGTGGTGCGGCCCTTCCGGGGGCGGCGGTTCACACGCTCCATCGGGTTGGTCTGGCGGGCCAGTTCAGGCGCGGCCCCTGCCTATGAGCGGCTGGCGGCAGCGATCCGCGACACGGCCCGGCGGTTTCCGGAACTGGTGCTTGAGGGATAGGCCCGTGCCGGCGGCCGGAGCGGGAGCCGGAGCGGACGCGGGAGCAGGAGCGGGAGCGGGCGCGGGAGCAGGAGCGGGAGCGGGCGCAGACTTGCCGGATATCGGGGCTTTCGTGAGGAGCCATTGACCTTGGGACGCGGTGGGGGAAAAGCTGCGCCAATGGGCGATATCTACGACATCACCGATCTTGAAATGCTGGCGCGGGACTGTCTGACGCGGGCCGGTGTGAGCCGTGACGTGGCGTCCTGCGTGGCGCGCGACGTGGCCCTGGCGGAGGTATCGGGACAGATCGACAGCGGCTTCGAGGCGCTGCTGCGCGATATCCGCCTGACCCGCTACGGGCGGCTTCATCCCGATGCGGTGCCGGTGGTGCGGCGCATGGCCACGACCATCCTGCGGGTCGATGCGCAGCATGGCTTCGCCACATGCGCCCTGGCCAAGGGTCTGTCGGCCCTTGCGGACACCACGCGGGCCGAAGGCATGGCGATGGTTCACCTGACGCGCGCCAGTGATCCCGGCGCGATGGTCGCGACGTTGTCGGCGCTGGCCGGGCAGGGCCTTGCGGCGCTGGCGGCCCATGGCGGCGGACAGGTCTATGCGATCCGGCCCGACACCGCCCACGTGATGGCCGTCGGGGGCAGTGCGCCGTCGATGCTGTCGGCGCTGTTGTCGCTGGCCCCCGTGGCGGAAGATTCGCCTCTGGGCGGGCCGGTGGACCACTGCGCGTGGCTGGTGGCGCTGGACCCGGCGGCCTCGGCGGCGGCGGAGCTGCTGGCGTGTCTGCCCGTCTCGGCGGCGCCGGAAGCACCGGGCCGCATCGCCCTTGCCCCGGACCTGCTGGCGCAGATCGTGAATGCCTGAGCGATGCCAGCCCCGCTTCTGAAAGGTTTGACGCTGCGGGGGCTGGAGGTCTTCGAAACCCTCGCCCGGACCGGATCGGTGGCGGCGACGGCGGCGGAGCTGGGCATGAGCGCGCCCGCCGTGAGCCAGCAGATGAAGAACCTGTCGGCGGTGTTGGGGGTGGAACTGGTCGATGCCTCGCGCCGCCCGATGGCAGTCACGCCCGCCGGGCGGGTTTTCCTGGGACAGGCGGAGGCCGCGTTGCGGGCCTTGCGCGCGGGCCAGCGCGACCTGACCGCGTTGGACCTGACGGGGCTGTCATCGCTGTCGCTGGGGGTGATCGAGGATTTCGAGAACGAGGTGACGCCCATGCTGGCCACGCGGCTGGCGGAGGCGATGGAGCAGTGCGAATTCGTGCTGAAGACCGGCGCCAGCCATCTGCTGCACGCGCGGATCGCGGCGCGGGACCTTGATATGGTGATCTGCGCGGCGGGCGGCGCGGCGCCGCAGGGCACGGTGACGCTGCCGCTTGTGGCCGATCCCTATATCCTTGCCGTGCCCAAGGGTATGGCGGTCGGTGGCGGATTGAAGGGCTTGACCGCCCTGCCCTTCCTGCGCCGTGACCTGGACCAGGTGATGGGCCAGCAGATCGAGGCCTGGCTGAGCCGCGCCGGGGTGGTGCCGGTGAAGCGGTTCGAGATGGACAGCAACCAGTCGATCTCGGCGCTGGTGGCGGCGGGGACGGGCTGGACCATCACCACGCCGTTGTCGCTGCTGCGGGGGGGGCGGTTCGCGAGCGGGATCGACGCGCATCCCCTGCCCGAGACCGGCGCGGGCCGCACGTCGGTGGCGCGGCGGATCGTGCTTCATGCGACGTCGGACTGGACGGGGGGCATACCCGAACAGATCGCCGAGTTGGCGCGCGAGTTGATCGGCGTGCATTTCCACGAGCCGGGGCTGGAGCGGATGCCGTGGCTGGGCGAGAGTTTCCGGGTGGTGCGCTGACGGGTTTCGCCGGGCCTTCGGGCCGTCCACGACACTGTGGGTTTTTCGCCGGGCCATCGGCCCGTCGATGACACTGGAGGTTTTCGCCGGGCCTTCGGCCCGTCGCCCGGCTGGGGGGATTTCATCCCCCCAGACCCCCCGAGAGTTTTCTTGCCAAGATGAAAGGGCCGCGCTTCGAGCCGTGGCGGGCCGGTGGCTGGCCTTTGCCGGGGCGCGGGTGGCTGGCCGGTGTCGGGGCGGCGGCCGCGTCAGCCCTTGACCGCGCCCGCGGTGAGGCCTGAGACGATCTGGCGCTGGAAGACCATCACCAGCAGGAACAGCG
>CAZTUG010000053.1:0-3907 GCA_964615955.1 uncultured Roseicyclus sp. | reverse complement strand
GCGGTGAGGCCTGAGACGATCTGGCGCTGGAAGACCATCACCAGCAGGAACAGCGGTGCGGTGATGGACACGGCGGCGGCGACCGCCTCGACCTGATCGGTGGTCGTGGTCTCGCGGTTGAAATAACCTGCGATGGCGGGGACCATTGTCTGGTTGGTGGCGTCGAGCAGCAGCGAGGTCACGAGGAAATCGTTGTAGGCCAGCAGGAAACTGAACAGGCCCGTGGTGATGACGCCCGGCCACATCACCGGCATGATGACCCAACGGAAAGCCTGGAAATGGGTGCAGCCGTCGACGCGGGCGGCCTCGTCCAGCTCGTTCGGGATGTTCTGGAAGAAACTGCGCAGCATCCAGATGGTGAAGGGCTGGTTGATCGAGACCAGCACGGCGATGACCGCGAGGGGTTGGCCGTAGAGGGTCGGGGCGTTTTCGCCCAGGATCGGGCGGAGCCATTCGGCGGAGGTGATGAAGACCGGCAGGTAGCCCGCCACCAGCACCGAATGGGGCAGCGCACGGAACACCAGCGCAACGATCAGGATCCAGAAGGCGATGTTCGATCCGGACCGTGCAAGGCCATAGCCTGCCAGCGTGCCGACGGTGAGCGAGATGGTCACCACGCCGCCGGTGACCAGCAGGGAGTTGAGGAAATTCTCGTAGAATTCGCGCCCGATCCAGACGGATTCGTAATGCACGGTGGTAAGGCCGATCAGCGGCGTGCCGAGGGGGCCGAGGATGGAGTTGAGCACGCCCAGCAGCGCGGGCAGGAGGCCGAAGAAGAGGATCAGGAAGCCCAGTGCGTAGCCGGTTGCGCCGATGATCCAGCCGGCCCATTGGTAGCCGTGCGGGCTCCAGTCCGCGATCCGGCGGGGCAGCCAGCCGAGGGCCAGTTTGATGGTGAGGTAAAGCACCGTGACGCCCAGGCCGATATCGAGGGCGGAGAGGCCGTCGCCGCGATCGCGGGTCACGGGGCCGAAGATGACGTCGAGGGGATTGGCGGCGAAGGCGTCGACCGGGGACTTGAAGCTCATCACCGCGATCCAGAAGATCGGGAAGGCGGCGAGCAGGCACCAGAAGGCCAGGAACGCCGCCGAGCCCAGCTTCAGGCCGAGGGGCTGGCGCATGGCGCGGGGGATATCGCTCATCTGAGGGAACTCCTCGGAGAGATCACGGGCATCAATGCGAACTCCCCTTGTGGTCACGCCAGGTGCGGCGCAGCAGCGGGATCAGCAGGATCACGATGCCCACCATCGTCAGCATCGCGGAGGCATTCGCGCGGCTGTAGGCGCGGTTGCCGGCGTCGTCGGGCGACAGCAGGTCGTAGGTCAGCCATTGCAGGGAGATGACATGGGCCTGGGCGCGGAAGCCGACGATCTCCTCGAACACGCGGTAGGCGTCCATCAGGTGGATGAGCGCGATGAACACGATCAGCGGCATCAGGTGGGGCACGATGACATAGCGCAGGCGGTCCCAGCGCGAGGCGCCGTCGATGATGGCCGATTCCAGCGTATCCTGATTCACCGTCTGCAGGCCCGCGTAGAAGATCACGAAGGCGAAGGGCGCGACGTGCCAGACGCGGTAGAACAGCATCAGAAGCTCGATCGTCCAGGCCTGGGCGAACATCGCGATGTCGCGCTGGAGCCAGGCCTCGATCCCGCGGGTGAGGATGCCGTCGCCGACAAACAGCCAGTAGATCGAGAGCGAGCCGATCACCGGCGTGATGATGAAGGGCAGCAGCGAGACGAAGATGATCGGGCCGCGGATGGATTTCGCGGCGTTGTTCACGGCCAGCGCGATGGCAAGGCCCATGCAGATCACCAGCGGCAGGGTCACGAGGGTGAACATCAGCGTGAAGCGCAGCGCGGCCCAGAAGTTGATCTGCATGAGCGCGCGATAATCCAGCGCCCGGACCGCTTCCCACGCGCGCGCGGGTTCCAGAACGCGGGCATAGGAGGTCCAGCCGACGAATTCGGTAACGGTCTGCACCCTGCCGTCTTCACCGAAGACCGGGCGGCTGACCATGGTGGTGGTGCAGGTCTGGGCGAGGAAACCCGCGGTGCAGGTCTCTTCCTCGACCATCTCGCGCACATCATACGTGTTGTAGAACGAGCCGACGAGGACGGAATAGAGCGGCAAGGCGATGAACAGCGCCATCAGGAACAGCGACGGGCCGACGAACCAGATGAATGTCCGGAATTTCATGGGCTGGCTGCCTTGCTGGGGAGGGTATCGGGGCCCGTGCGGGGCCCCGACGGTTCGTGCGAATGTTCGGTTATTCGAGCAGGCCGGCTTCCTGTGCGGCCACGGTGTAGGCGGCCTCCACCGCGGCGAGGGCCACCTCGGCGGACACGGCGCCGGTGAAGAACGCGGTCAATTCGTTGCCGAGCGCCGAGTGCATCAGGCCCATCTGGGTGGTCGACGGGTAGGAGGGCGGCGCGGGCGTGGCGATGGCCGAGGCGATGGCGCCTTGCGACATCTCGTTCGGCTCATACCCCGGGATCAGCCAGATGGCGGCATCGGGCGCGGCTTGCACCGTGGCGGGGTTGATGCCCTCCATGGCGAGGCGGAAGGCATTGGCGGCCTCTTCGTCCGAGATGTTGGAGGCGACCACGATACCGTCCCACCAGAGCGTGGTGGACGGCGCGCCACCCTCCATCGCCAGCGGTGCGGCGGCGGTGCCGATCAGGCCCACCACCTGGCTTTCGGCCGCGTCGTTCATGGCGCCTGCGCGCGACGCCCAGAGGTTCGCCATGGCGATCCGGCCCTGCTGGAACTGCTGCTGCACGTAGGTGCTGTCGGACACGAGGTATTCCGGGTCCATGTATTCGGTCATCCGCATCATCATGTCGAGAGCGGCAAGCCCCGCCTCGGTGTTGACGTTGGGCGTGTTGTCGGGGTTCACGAAGGTGCCGCCGAAACCGGAATGCATGTTCACGAAGTCCTGCGCGAGGTTCCAGCCGGACATCATGGTGGCGCCGAGGGGGTAATCGACGACGCCGGCCTCCTGGATGGCGGCGGCGGCGGTCAGCACCTCTTCCCATGTCGTGGGCACGTCGAGGCCCAGATCGGCGAGGATATCGGTCCGATACATCAGGTGCTGGGTGTTGACCATCATGGCCACGGCCATGGTCTGCCCGTCGATCTGGATCAACTGGTTGGGCGTCAGGTTCTGGCCGTAGTCCGCGATCAGGTCATCCAGCGGACGGATCGTGCCCGCGTTCAGCAGCGGCGTGATGGTGCCGTTGGAGACGCCGCCAAGCTGGTAGAGCGAGGGAGACGCCGCAAAGCCTTCGGGCTGCTTGGTGCGGAATTCCTGGTCCAGTTCGGGCGAGAAGTTCCCGCAGGCGGCCATGGCGTCGGTCACGGCGACCCATGCCTCGAACGCGGCGGAAAGCATGGTGACGGGGGTCTCGTTCTGGAAGCTGCACTCCGCATGTGCGGCGGTTGCCGCGATGCTGACTGCGCCGGCGAGGGCAAGTCGTTTCACAAACATCGGTTCTATCTCTCCCGTTGGGTGTTGGATGGACCGGGTGGGTTTGTCCCGTCGGCCCCGTATCTTTTCGGCATTGGGCGGGCGTTCTGGCGCTGCCCGTCACGTCCAGCATGCGAATTTTGCATAGGATTGCAACAAGACGCTAGTTTCCCCATCCGCCATCTGGCAAGCATTTTTTGAAGGTCAAGGCGATGGAGGCCGCGATGGCGGATATGCGGGCCGCTCTGCGGGCGCGATTGGCGCGGCTTTTTCAGGTCAACCCGCTGGAATTGCAGGATTTCGTGGCGGAGGTCTGCGCGCCCGACGCGCGGGTCGAGGTTTCGGCGCCGGTGGGCACGCTGATCGGGCCCGTGTAGATCGAGGCCGGGCTGATCGCCGAGAACTGGGAGCTGCTGGACCATGTGGACCCGCTGGACC
>CAZTUG010000052.1:0-22884 GCA_964615955.1 uncultured Roseicyclus sp. | reverse complement strand
CAGGAGATCGGGACACTGATCACCGCTCTCGGCACCGGGATCGGGCGCGACGAATTCAACATCGGCAAGCTGCGCTACCACAAGATCGTCATCATGACCGATGCCGATGTCGACGGCGCGCATATCCGCACGCTGCTGCTGACCTTCTTCTTCCGCCAGATGCCGGAACTGATCGAAGGCGGCTATCTCTACATTGCGCAGCCGCCGCTGTTCAAGATCAGCCGCGGAAAATCCGAGGTCTACCTCAAGGATCAGGCCGCGTTCGAGGATTACCTGATCGCCCAGGGTATCGAAGGCGCGATCCTGCGTCTGCCGTCGGGGGAAGAGATCATGGGACAGGACCTTGCCCGCGTTGTCGATGCCGCGCGCAGCTTCAAGCGCATCCTCGACGCCTTCCCCACCCATTATCCACGCCATATCGTCGAACAGGCGGCCCTTGCCGGCGCGTTCGACCCCGGCCGCGCGGATGCCGACCTGCAAGGTGTGGCCGACGATGTCGCCAGGCGGCTTGACCTCGTGGCGGTAGAATACGAACGCGGCTGGCAGGGCCGGATCACGCAAGATCACGGCATCCGCCTGTCCCGCGTGTTGCGCGGGGTGGAAGAAATCCGCACCCTCGATGGCGCGGTCCTGCGCTCGGGCGAAGCGCGCAAGATGGCCGAAGTCTCCCGCGACAGCCGCACCGTCTACCAGGATCCCGCGACCCTGAACCGCAAGGACCGCCAGCAACTCATCCACGGCCCGTCCGAGCTGTTGCAAGCCATCCTTGACGAAGGCGCCAAGGGCCAGCAGATGCAACGCTACAAGGGCTTGGGTGAAATGAACCCCGACCAGCTCTGGGAAACCACGCTGGACCCCGAAGCGCGCACGCTGTTGCAGGTAAAGGTCAACGATCTGGCCGAGGCAGACGATATCTTCACCAAGCTGATGGGCGACGTGGTGGAACCGCGCCGCGAGTTCATCCAGAACAACGCTCTGAACGTGGAGAACCTCGACTTTTAATCAAAAGCCGCGCGCCCCCTTCATCTTGGCAAAAAACCTCCGGGGGGCTCCGAAGGAGCGGGGGCAGCGCCCCCTCGACCTTCACCCCCTCGACCTTCACCCCGTCGCACCTCCGTCCCCAACCGTCCGCAGGGCGGGGACACCACCCCGCCGCCCCGCACTGGCCAGCCCGGTCATCCCCCCTATCCTTCCCAAAACGGGAGCGCCCCCATGTCCGACGGCTTCGACACCCTCATCGCCCGCGCCAACGCGTTCTTTACCGAACTGCGCGCCGACAACACCCGCGATTTCTACGAGGCCCACAAGGCCACCTACACCGACGAGATCAAGAAACCGGCGGAACTGCTTGGCACCCTTCTTGCCGAGGATCTGTCGCGCGCCACCGGCAGACCGCACAAGCCCAAGCTGTTCCGCATTCACCGCGATGTGCGTTTCTCCAGGGACAAGACCCCCTACAACGCGCATCTGCACCTGCTCTGGTCCCGTCCCGGGGATCCGGCTGCACCCGCGTTCTTCTTCGGAACCTCGCCCGATTACACGGTCCTCGGCATGGGCACGATGCACCTGGAGGGCGGCAGCCTGAACACCTATCGCGCCATGGTCGACCGCCGGGGCGACCTGCTGACCGATGCCATGGCCCATGCCGAGGCCACCACCGGTGCGCGGCTCTCCGATTGGGGACCCGATCCGCTGAAGCGGGTGCCCAAGCCCTACGACCCCGACCACCCCCACGGCGACCTGCTGAAACGCAAATCCTTCGCGCTCAGCGCCGATCTGCCCCGGGGATGGCAGGACGCGGGCCTGCTGAAAACGCTCAACGGGATGATTCCCGGGCTGCTGCCGGTATGGCGCATGCTCGATGAAACATTCCCCGGCTGATCTCCGGCCCGACCCGGCCCTGCCTGACCCGGCCCTGCCTGACCCGGCCCTCCCTGAGCTGGCCCTCCCTGACCTGGCCCTCCCTGAGCTGGCGATTCGAATCATGCCACCGGGGGTAAGGGCAGCCTTACCTTAAGCAAATCTTCCGTCGAATCCGCCCGCGCGTGGCTGTCCCGATCTCTACAGGGAAACCTTACCCCGTTCTGTGTCGGCCGATAACATCGGCCCGACCGGGCCATGACACGCTGTCATCGGCGCATTTCCCGACTTGGTGTCAGCCAAAACCGCTCCTTCATAAAATGTCTTTGAATCAGTGCTTTACCGAAGCGTCATCCAATAACACCCCCCTGTTATGGCCTTTCTTTCCGGTGAAATTGCCTGACACGACGGTCTGGGGCCATGTTTGGTTCATCGGCTCCACGGCATTACCCGAAACGAGCTGCACACCACCTGAACCTGAATACGACACACACCAACCTCAACCCAACCACCTGAACCAAAACTTCATATTCAAAGGACTTACCCAAATGAAATTCGCTCTCATCAAATCCGCCGCCGTCTCCGTCGCCCTGATCGTTGCCGCAGGCTCCGCCTCGGCTTGTGGCCTCGCCACCGTCAACCAGTTCGGCTGGGGCCAGGGCGCAGGCGTCACCCAGCTCGGCGCATGCAACAACACCGCCGTGTCGCAGACCGGCTGGGGCAACCAGGCGACCGCTTATACGGACGGCTTCGGCAACGTGACCGCCATCGGCCAGGAAGGCGCCTTCAACAACGCCGCCTCCTCGCAGTTCGGTGTCGGCAACGCCAACGGCATCGCCCAGTTCGGTGTCGGCAACGACGCCTCGGTCAACAGCTTCGGCAACTTCAACACCGGCGGCGTGATCCAGGTCGGCAACGGCCAGTCGGGCCACATCAACCAGGCTGGCTCGGGCAACACCGCCCTCATCATCCAGGCCAACTGAGGCCCGGTCATCCGGGGGCGGGATTTCCCCTTCATCTCTCGCCCCGCCCCCGGTTGCTTCCTTCACGACCCGAAATTTTCCGAAACCAGATTTTTGAAAGGACAGGCCAATGACCAAGTTTTCGAAATCCCGCACGGCCCTGGGCCTCGCAGCGATCAGCTCGGCCGTCCTCGGCTGCACCGCGATCTCCGCAGAAACGGATGCCATGACCCGCGAAGCCCACGCCCAGACCGCAGCCCCCATCGCCTGCGTCGTTTCCATCGAGACCTCGGGCAGCGGCCTTGTGCTGGCGCCGATCGTCCAGGCCACCGAGGCCACCTCGGGCATCTACGCCCTGCGTGTCGAAGGCCCCGGCACCCGCATGAACCAGGGCGGCCCCTTTTCGGTCCGCGCCGGGCAGACGCTGGAGCTTGGGCGGATGCAGATGAGCGGTTCCGCCGCAAGCCTCGACGCCGAGCTGACCCTCACCATCGACGGGCGCACCTATTCCTGCCCCGTCACCCTCTGACCGACCGGGACCATTTTCCCCGGTCCCAGCCAGACTTCACGACCCAAGACTTTCAGACGACCCTTTTTTTCCGACCTCTTTCTCAAACCCCATTTTCCCAAGGAACCACTGCCATGTTCAAGAAAACCTTTACCGCCCTCGCCCTGGTTGCCGCCACCTCCGCCGCGACCGTCGTTCCCGCCGCCGCCCAGCAGATCAGCTTCGGCATCAACGCAGCCAACCAGCAGGAAGCAGACCTGATCCGCGGCGGTCTTGTGCTGTTCCAGATCGCCAATGGCGCAGACCCGGTCCAGACGCTGCAGCAGGCCGCCAACGGGTCGGTCGGCGTGATCCACCAGGAAGGCAACGGCCATAACGGCTCGCTCGCCCAGAACGGCAACGCCGCCGGCGGTGTGTTCCAGTATGGCAACAACACCAATGCCGGCCTCGTGCAGGGCAACGGCGACGCCGACCTGCTTTTCGTCTTCGGCTGGTAAGTCCTGCCGGACTGACAGCCCACAGCCTCGGCCCCAGGGGATCGCTCCCGCAAGGTCGAAACCCCGGACGCCTGATCCACCCTAGCCCCCGTTTCCCCCCCGGGTCAGGTGTCCGGACCTTCTTTCTCCCAGTGTCCCCAAACTCCCCCGGCCAACGCGGTCGGGGGTTTTTTGCGGCGGCTCAGGGCGGGGATGCGGGGTTCAGAACCCGCCCATGCCGTGTTTGAGGATCACCGGAACGATCAGGTCTTCCTCGTCCGCCAGATGCCGCTCGATCAGGGCGTGCAGGCTGGTCAGGCCATCGCGGAACCGCGCCTGAAACCGTGACGGGTCGGGCTCGTCCAGCGCCCCGATCATCGCGTTGGAGTCGCTCACGAACCGCGCCAGAAGTCCGTCTAACGCCTGGTGGTCGCGGTCGAGGATGTCGAACCCCGTTTCCACGCGGTCGTCCATTGCGCGCAGGATGGGAAAGTAATGCTCATCCTCGATATGGTGATGCTCGTGCATCTGCCCCACGAAGATCCGCCCGTAATGGGAAATCGCCTGCGCGAACCGCCTCGGATCGCCGTCCGCGTCCAGCACCGCGTTCGCCTCCTGCCCCATCAGGTCGAGCAACTGGCGGAACATCATGTGCCGCTCCAGCCAGAACCGCACGAGGCCCTCGAAGCGGGGGTGCCCCTCCCACGACGCGCGTGGCAGATCGGTCAGAAGGACGCGCAGGGCGTCGGGCAATCCGGTGCGGTTGGGAAGGGTCAGGTCGATCATGCCGGGACAGATGGCGCAGCCGCCCCGATCCCGCAAGGGGCCTTGAAGCCTTCCCGATTTTCGTGCGGCGCACAGCGCGGCGTTCCCGCGCCGGGACCATCCCCTGCGATCCGATCCGTCTTCGCGCCGTTCCTGCTGCTGCTGTTCACCTCCAGCCTCGGGATCAGCCATGTCCAAAGCTTCGCCGAGGATTGCCCGGCACACGCCACCGCGATCTACTGGAACACGCTGCTGGTCAGCGGGCTGACGGTCGGGCCCGCCGTCGGCCTGATCGCCGCGGTGAAAAGCTTCCAGAGCGTCATCCAGATGTCGTCGCTGGTGGCGATCGCGGCGGCGCTGATCCTTGGCCTCGGCATCGGCCACGCACACCGCACGGTTGCCTGACTAACGGCCCAGATGCGCCGCGCCCCGCGCGCGCGCCAGCGCGATCTGGCGCTGGCGTTCCCGGAAACGCGCGCGGTCCGCGTCCGAATGCACGGCGATGCAGCGTGGACAGGCGACACCGTCCTCGAAGGCGGGATCGGCCTTGTCGGCGGCGCTCAACGGGTGGCGACAGGCACGGCACAGATCGAAGGGCAACTCGGCCAGCCCATGGCCCACGGCAACCCGCTCGTCGAAGACGAAGCAGCCGCCCCGCCAGAGGCTTTCATCCTCCGGCACGTCTTCCAGGTATTTCAGGATCCCGCCCTTCAGGTGGAACACCTCCTCCACCCCCTGCGCCTTCAGGTAGGCGGTGGATTTCTCGCAGCGGATTCCGCCGGTGCAGAACATGGCGATGCGCTTGTTGTGGAAACGGTCACGGTTGGCGTCCCACCAGGCCGGGAACTCGCGGAAACTGTCGGTGCCGGGGTCCACGGCACCCTCGAACGTCCCGATCTCGACCTCGTAGGCATTGCGCGTGTCGATCACGGCCACATCCGGGCTGGCGATCAAGGCGTTCCAGTCGGCGGGGGCCACATGGGTGCCAACCTCGGCCGGGTCCAGCCCCGGCAGGCCCATGGTCACGATCTCACGCTTCAGGCGCACCTTCAGCCGCCCGAACGGGGCGTGTTCGGCCGCGCTTTCCTTCCATTCCAGCGCCGCGCAGCCCGGCAAGGCCCGGATCGCGTCCAGCACCGTGTCCACGCCCGCGCGGCTGCCCGCGATGGTCCCGTTGATCCCCTCGGGCGCCACCAGAAGCGAGCCGCGCACACCCGCCCCTTCCGCCACCGCGCGCAGCGTCGGGATCAGACCGGCAGGATCCTCGAAGCGGGTGAAATGGTAAAGGGCGGCGACCGTGACCATGGGGCGTGATTACGTCCACCCGCAGCGCCGCGCAAGCGCCCGCGACACCGCTCACGCCGCGACCCAGCCCTCCAGCAAGTCCCCCAATGCCGCCCAGTCCGTATAGTCCCGGTCCTCGGAAAGGTCGGCCTCGGGGTCCTTCTTCGCCACGATCCGGCGCATGATGAACCGGGTGACGATGTCATATTCCGACGGCATGTAGGCCCCGGCGATCTGGGCGACGCTGGCCGTTTTCCAATCCGTCGCCTCCTGGAAATCCGCAAGGATGCGCTCAAGGGCCCGCCACTCCTCTGCGTCATGCCCGGCCGCGGCCAGCGACACCGACAGGAACAGCACCGGATGAGCGTTCAGCCAGACGTGGTGGTCGGCGGCGAAGTCGGCCAGCGCCTTCTTGTATTGGCCGACATGAATCGACCCCACGATGATCGCCCGCTCGAAGCGGTGCAGGTCAAGCTCGCCGCCATCCTCGACGGAGGCAAGCTCGACCCCGTGACAGTCATCCAAAAGGCGATCGGCGACCCAACGGGCGATCTTGCGCGATTGACCTTCCGTCGACGCATATCCTATGAAAAACTTCATGCGGCCTCCTGTCGAATGTCGGGCGTGTCCGGCATCTTTCGGCACCCTACCACCGCGGACATGTCTCGGAATTGACCGCCGTCAGTGCAGGCGCAGAGGGGCGGGTTTGCAATTCCCGCAGGCCCGCCTAATCTGACCGCTGCCACTGGAGGGAATGCCATGACCCAAGCCCTGCTTGTCATCGACGTGCAAAACGACTTCTGCCCCGGCGGCGCGCTGGCCGTGGCCGAGGGCGACACAATCGTGCCTGGCATCAACGCCCTGATGGCGGATTTTGCCGCCGTGATCCTGACGCAGGACTGGCACCCGGCCGGCCATTCCTCCTTCGCCTCCAGCCATCCCGGCAAACAGGACATGGACCTGATCGACATGCCCTATGGCGCGCAGGTGCTCTGGCCCGATCACTGCATCCAGGGCTCCATCGGGGCGCAGTTCCACCCGGATCTGACCGTGGATCGCGCCGACCTGATCATTCGCAAGGGCCATGACGCCGCCATCGACAGCTATTCCGCGTTTTTCGAAAACGACCAGGTGACGCCGACTGGCCTTGAAGGCTACCTGCGGACGCGCGGCATCACCCGGCTGACCCTCGTGGGCCTCGCCACCGATTTCTGCGTGACCTACTCGGCGGTCGATGCCGCGAAACTGGGGTTCTCCGTGACGGTCCGTGAAGATCTCTGCCGCGCGATCGATTTCGACGGCTCTCTGGCGGCGGCGCGCGATGCAATGCGTGCAGCCGGCGTGGTCCTGCGCTAGCTCCACGGGTCGTTCGGCACAAATTTCAGTGCCCGACCCTCCTGCCCTGCCGTGCTATCAAAGGCGGATCTTTCACCAAAACCTCTTTTCGCGATATCCCGCAGGAGAAGCCGCAATGCCCACGTTCTTTCCGTCTCTCAAGGTCCATATACCTGCCGTCTTGCTCGCCCTTTTCGTCGCCCTTCCCGCCCCCGTTCACGCCGAGGATCTCCGCAGCTTCAGCGGTCGGGCCCTGAACGTCACCGTCGGGGTTTCGGCCGGGGTGGAGCTTCAGATCCGGCGCCTTGTCGATGGCGGCTACAGGCTCGAAGGCGAATTCGACAACGTAACGCTCTCGGGCCGCGTATGGGGAACCGGGCGCGTGCCCTCCTATGATGACGGGCAAAGCGCCTGCGCACCGGGGCACGAATGCATTCTCTTTTCGGGCAGCATTGCGCTTGGTAGCGATGCAGGCTTTGCCGATGGCACCGTCACCACCTTCGTGCTGGCGCTCGATGTCGCGACGGGACGATCGGACGTGTTCGGCACCTACCATGTCGGCCCCCTGCCCGGTTTCGACTTCGAGCAATACGGCATCCTCGATCTCGATGGCCTGCCGAGCAGCTGACGCCCGGCCGACGCTCCTGCGTCCGGCCCGACCCCGTCAGGGCCAGACCATCCAGACCGCCACAGCCGCCAGCACGGCCGCAAAGGCCCGGTTCATCCGCCGCGCGCCCTGCGCGTCGCGGAACCGCCGCGCGATCCGGTCGCCCGCCACCGTCCAAGCCGTGAACGCGACAAGGTTGTTGAGGGTGAAGACGCTGGTGATGACGATGACGGCCAGCACCCGTTCCTCTTCGGATTGCACCAGGAACTGAGAGAACATGACCGTGATGATCAGGTAGGCCTTCGGGTTCGTCAGCAGCAGGACGGCGCCGCCCAGCATCCCCGCCGGGCGCGCCTCGGCTCCCGCGCCGCCATGACCAGCCCGCAGGAAGGTCCACGCGAGGTACAGGACATAGGCCGATCCGAGCCATTTGACGATGTCGAACAGCATCGGCGCGCGCTCCATCGCGAAGGCGAAGCCCAAACCTATCGCCAGCGTCACGACCCATGTCGCCAGGTGATAGCCCAGCGTCGCGGGGATCGTCGCACGAACACCGAACCGCGCGCCATTGGCGGCGAAGAACAGGTTGCCCGGGCCGGGGCTGTAGGCCAGCGGGAACAGGAAGACGATCAGGGCGGCGGACAGGCTCAGCATGGCGGGATCTCCGGGAGGGGGGGGGGAGTGGTCGCGCCTTCACCGTCCCATGGCGGCCCCGGCCCGCCGACCCGGAAGCTGCGCATTGGGGCAAGCGCCTGAAGGACCATCGGCATCCCGCCGAATGGATCGACCGCGACCGGCGGCAGGATGCCCGCACGCGGACGGATCTCCAAGGTCACCGTTCACGGCACACGTCACGTCCCGCGTCAGGGCGCACCTTTCCACAGATGCACCTTGGTGCCCGAGTGGTCCACCGGCCCGAACGGCTCCAGATCCAGACCCGTCGCCTTCGCCAGCCCGCCATCGCTGGTGACGATTCCCACGCGCCAGCCCGCGAAGCGCTCGGCCAGCACCGCCCCCATGGCCCCGTAAAGCCCGAACAGCAATTTCCGCTCGCCGATCCGCCCGCCATAGGGCGGATTCACCATGACAAGGCCTGGCGCAATGCCCTCGGGCGGGGTCAGGTCGGAAATCGCCGCGCGCTCGAACTGCACCCGGTCGCCCAGCCCCGCGCGCTCGGCATTGGCCCGCGCGCCCCGGATCGCCCCGTCATTGCGGTCGAACCCGAAGAACCGCGCGCCCTCGGGGGCCCCTGTTTCAGCTTGGCCGTAAAACTCCCTCCGGAGGACTGAAATCTCTTCTCCCGCCATCGCCTCGAACGCGAAGCCCCGCGATCGTCCCGGGACCAGCCCGGCGGCAATCTCGGCGGCTTCCAGCACAAAGGTGCCCGACCCGCACATCGGATCGATCACCGCTTGCGATCCGTCGAACCCCATCTCGTGCAGGAACCCCGCCGCCATGGTCTCGCGCAAGGGCGCCTTGCCGACGAATGCCTTGTGGCCACGCCGGTGCAACGGCTCTCCGCTGGTGTCGAGCGAGATCGTGCACAAATCGTCGTTGATCCGCACCTTTACCGTGATGCCGGCGTCATTCGAAACCGGGACGCCCGCCGCCTCCAGCGCACCCGCGACCCGCTGCACGGCCGCCTTGTTCACGTAGATCTTCGAGCGGTGACACACCGCCTCCACCCGCACCGGGATGCCGGGCACCAGCCATTTCGCCCACGCCACCTTGCGCGCGCGCTTGTCCAGTTGCGCCAGGTGCATCGCCCGGAACTCCGCCACCCGCGCCAACACGCGCACGGCGCAGCGCAGGACGACATTGGCGCGCGCGGCCTCCGCCAGACCGCCGTCGCAGGTTACGCCGCCCGCCACGGCCTCGACGCCGCCGAAACCCCGCGCGCCGGCCTCCGCCGCAAGGGCCGCTTCCAGACCCGGCACCGCGACCAGAAAGAGGGTTCCCTCAGCCATCGTCCCGACGCCCCCGGCGTCCGCGCCCTACACCGCCACGCAATCGGCGAAATACTGCACAAGGCCCGCCGCGTCGACCTCGTGGACCAGTCCGTGAATATCCGTCTCGAAGCCCGGACATTCCCGCGCGAAGGCACGGTTGAACTTCAGGTATTCCACGATCTTGCGGTTGAACACCTCGCCCGGGATCAGCAACGGGATCCCCGGCGGATAGGGCGTCACGAGGCTGGTGGTGATCCGCCCCTCCAGATCGTCGATCGGCACCCGTTGCGTCTTGCGCGCCGCGATCATCGAGAACGCGTCCGTCGGCTTCATCGCCGGGGTCAGATCGCTCAGATACATCTCCGTGGACAGGATCGCCACGTCGTATTTCGCATAGAGCGCGTGGACATGCTGGCACAGGTCGCGCAGGCCCATCTTCTCGTATTGCGGCTGCTTGGCGCAGAAGTCGGGCATGCACCGCCACATCGGCTGGTTGCGGTCATGGTCGTCCTTGAACTGCTGCAACTCGGTCAGCAGGGAATTCCAGCGCCCCTTGGTGATGCCGATGGTGAACATGATGAAGAAGCTGTAGAGGCCGGTCTTCTCCACCACGACCCCGTGTTCGACCAGGTATTTCGTCAGGATCGAGGCAGGAATGCCGGTCGCCTCGAAACGCCCGTCGAGGTTCAGCCCCGGTGTGATGATCGTGGCCTTGATCGGGTCCAGCATGTTGAACCCGCGTTCCATGTCGCCGAAGGCATGCCACGATTCCGCGCCGTCGGATTTCTGCACGCCTTCCGCATCGGTGCGCTTGAGAACCCAGTTCTCGGGGCTTTCGACGCCGTCCTCGTCCAATGCCAGCTCGTCCGGGCCCCAGACCTGGAACCACCAGTCATCGGGGCCGAATTCCTCGTCCACCTTGCGCATGGCGCGGCGGAAATCGAAGCTCTCCAGCAGGCTTTCCTCCACCAGCGCACGGCCGCCCGGCGGCTCCATCATCGCGGCCGCGACGTCGCAGCTTGCGATGATCGAATATTGCGGGCTGGTCGAGGTGTGCATCAGGTAGGCCTCGTTGAACAGGTGCCGGTCCAGGGGGACCGTCTGGCTGTCCTGCACCAGGATGTGGCTCGCCTGACTGATCCCCGCCAGCAGCTTGTGGATCGACTGCGTCGCATAGGTCACCGAATGGCGCGGCCGCTCCCGCTTGCGGCCCATCGAATGGAAGTTGCCGTAGAACGGATGGAACGCCGCGTGGGGCAGCCAGGCCTCGTCGAAATGCAGGTTGTCGACATAGCCGTCCAGCATGTCCTTGATGACCTCGGTGTTGTAAAGCACTCCGTCATAGGTCGATTGCGTCAGCGCGATGATGCGCGGCTTGACGGTGTCCGCATCGACATCGGCCAGCAGCGGATTGGCCCGGATCTTGGCCTTGATCGACTCGATCTCGAACTCGGCCTTCTGGATCGGCCCGATGATCCCGTAATGGTTGCGCGTCGGCTTCATGAAGACCGGGATCGCGCCGGTCATGATGATCGCATGCAGGATCGACTTGTGGCAATTGCGGTCCACCACGACGACATCGCCGGGCGCGACGGTGTGGTGCCAGACCATCTTGTTGGACGTGCTGGTGCCGTTGGTCACGAAGAAACAATGATCCGCGTTGAAGATGCGCGCCGCGTTCCGCTCCGACGCGCCGATGGCGCCGTCATGGTCCAGAAGCTGGCCCAGCTCCTCGACCGAGTTGCAGACATCCGCGCGCAGCATGTTCTCGCCGTAGAACTGGTGATACATCTGCCCGATGGGGCTTTTCAGGAACGCCACGCCGCCGGAATGGCCGGGGCAGTGCCATGAATAGGACCCGTCCTCGGCGTAATCCAGCAGCGCCTTGAAGAACGGCGGCTGGATGCTTTCAAGGTAAGCCTTGGCATCGCGGATGATGTGCTTGGCGACGAAATCGGGCGTATCCTCGAACATGTGGATGAAGCCGTGCAGTTCGCGCAGGATGTCGTTGGGCAGGTGGCGCGAGGTCTTGGTCTCGCCATAGATGTAGATCGGCACACGCTCGTTCTTCCAGCGCACCTCCTCGATGAAGGCGCGCAGGTTGACCACCGCCGGGTCCAGATCGGGGCCGGGGGTGAATTCCTCGTCGTCGATGGACAGCACGAAGGCCGAGGCCCGCGATTGCTGCTGCGCGAATTGCGACAGGTCGCCGTAGCTGGTGGTGCCCAGAACCTCGAATCCCTCCTTCTCGATGGCCTCCGCAACAGCGCGAATGCCCAGACCCGAAGAGTTGTCGGACCGGAAATCCTCGTCGATGATGACGATCGGGAAACGAAACTTCATGGAAAACCCCTTGAGATCAGGGAGCGGGCGCGCTCCGGCGTTTGGGGAGTGCGGGTCAACGAAGCCCTGGTCAGCCCCGATCGTGACCACCACATCACAACGGCCTGTGTCTCAATTGGTGGGGTTGGCGTCAAGGTCCGCAATCGCCTGCGCGCCCCGGCGCGGGGCCTGCATCACGGGTCGGCGCGTCATGGTTCCCGATTGTCGTCCATGGTCCGGCGCAACCGTTCCAGCACTGGCAGAATGTCCTCCACCCCGTCGACTTCGCAGACCAGTCGCGCAAGCGGTCTTGCCACGTCGCGCACCGTGCCCAGATACAGCTCGCGCCCCGCTTCCGTCACCGTGACAACCTTCTTGCGCAGGTCCCCGGGATGGGCCGCCACCGCGATCAGTCCCCGTTTCTCAAGCTGCATCAAGGTGTTGCTCATGGAGGCCTTGGGAACCTGAAACGCCTGTGCCAGCATGGCCGGGGTCTTGCCATCGCCAAGACGCACCAGATTGCCCAGCAGCGAGAATTGCGACGGATGCACGCCCTCGGGCAAGCGCCGGGCCAGCAGGGCGGTCGCCAGTTGGTTTATGATGCCGATCTCGTTGAAGATGCGGTATGCGAGCGGGCGCGGATCGTCCAAAGGGGCCTCAGATCAATTTTGTCTCCAAGGGCCAGCGCGGGCTTGGCGACACGCTGGAGCCATAGCCTATCCGCGCGAGCATTTGAACCGTGCCGCCACCGGGTGCCAGCCGCGCATGCACCTGCCCGTGCAGCGCTTCCATTTCCGGGTATTCCTGCAAGGCCTGGCTCAGGGGTTGCATCGCCACCCCCGCCCGCGTCGCGGCAAGGTTCAGCCGCAGCCAGTCCCGCCCGGCCGCGATCTGATCGACGCGCGCGTTGCCTTCCGTCACCAGCCACAGATGCCCCATCGCGGTATCCGTGTTCTCGAACACCGCCGCGCGCCCGGCCCGGTAGGCGACGGACGAAGGGTCAAGCAACGCCGCGCGTCCCATCATCCCCGTGGCCCCCAGCAATTCGAACATGGGGCCGGTGAAATCAATGCCATCGGGGTTTGCATCCACCGCGCGGGCACCGATCCGGAACAGATCGACGCTTTCAAGGTAAGTGCGCGGCGTATCGATCTCGATCGCCAGCGCCTCATGGGTCAGCGCCCGCATCTCGGCGATGTCCTGCGCCGCAACGCTGCCAGTGGCACGGCCATGGCGGGCGGCGGCCAGGATAGCATCGAGCGCGTCCTGCGCCACCGGCATCGCGGTATCATAAGGCTCTTTGTTGGATCGCCGCTCCAGGCAATGCGCGAACAGCGGGTCCGCCTGCGTCGGCCCGCCGAACCGCAGGATCGCCACTGGCCGCCGATCCAGCGCCGCGGCGTCCGAGCCCTCGGGGAACACCTCTGCCGCCACTGCGATCCCGTCCTGCGCGGCGGCCATGACCGCCAGTTCGATGAAACAGCCCAGCCCGATGGTGATCTGGCGGCTGAACGGATCGGTCTGCGGCAACAGCCGCTCGGTATCCACATGCAGCACCGCCTGGTCCGGCACCGAAAGGTCCACCTGCCACGGCTGGCGGTTATGCGGGTTCGGCGCAAGGATCGCCCAGGACAGCGCCCGCACCCTCGGGTCGGCATGGCCCGCGCCCGCCACCTGCCACGGCATCAGCGCGGTCCGGGGCCTGCGACCGGCAATCAATCCGGCAGCGGTCCCTGCCGCCAGGATCGCCCCGCCGCCCAGCACGGCAATGAAGTGTCTGCGTTCCATGGCACGCCCCTTTAGTTCGATATCGAACATATATCGTTCGAGATCGAACAATGTCAAGTCGCCATCTTGCACCCCCGCCCCCACCTTGCTCTAACGTCCCCGCACAACGGAGCCACAGCCATGGTCGACATCGCCACCCGCGTCTGGAACCACAAATGGAAGATCGACCCGATCGTCCGGTCCCTGATCGACACCGATTTCTACAAGCTGCTGATGTGCCAGTCGGTGTTCCGCAACAAACCCGACACGCAGGTGCGCTTCTCGCTGATCAACCGCACCACCCGCATCCCGCTTGCGGACCTGATCGACGAAGGCGAGTTGCGCGAACAGCTCGACCATATCCGCACCCTCCGCCTCCGCCGCGGCGAAAGCACCTGGATGCGCGGCAACACCTTCTACGGCAAGCGGCAGATGTTCTCCCCCGACTTCATGGAATGGTTCGAGAACCTGACCCTGCCGCCCTACCATCTCGAACGCATCGGCGACCAATACGAGCTGACCTTCGAAGGCGCCTGGCCCGAGGTCATGCTCTGGGAAATCCCCGCGCTCGCCGTCCTGATGGAACTGCGCGGCCGCGCCGTGCTCAACCGCATGGGCCGGTTCGAGCTTCAGGTCCTCTACGCCCGCGCCATGACCAAGCTCTGGGAAAAGATCGAACGCCTCAAGCGGATCGAAGGCCTGCGCGTCGCCGATTTCGGCACAAGACGCCGCCATTCCTTCCTCTGGCAGGACTGGGCCGTGCAGGCCATGCGCGAAGGCCTGGGCGATGCGTTTCCCGGCACCTCCAACTGCCTGATCGCCAAGAACCGCGATCTGGAAGCCATCGGCACCAATGCCCACGAGCTTCCGATGGTCTACGCCGCTCTGGCCGAGGATGACACAGCGCTCGCCACCGCCCCCTATGACGTGCTCTCCGATTGGCACGAGGAGCATGACGGCAACCTCCGCGTCATCCTGCCCGACACCTACGGCACGCAAGGCTTCCTCGACCGCGCGCCCGACTGGCTGGCCGGCTGGACCGGCATGCGCATCGACAGCGGCGACCCCGCCACCGGGGCCGAGGTTGCCATCGACTGGTGGACGAGCCGAGGCGAGGACCCGCGCGAGAAACTGGTGATCTTCTCGGATGGGTTGGACGTCGACAAGATCGAGGAATTGCACGCCCAGTTCTCGGGCCGCGTCCGCGTCAGCTTCGGCTGGGGCACGCTGCTCACGAACGATTTCCGAGGGCTGGTGGACGACGACGCGCTGGCCCCGTTCTCACTGGTGTGCAAGGCTGTGAGCGCGAATGGACGGCCCACGGTGAAGCTGTCGGACAACCCGGAGAAGGCGATGGGGCCGGAGGGGGAGATCGCGCGGTACAAGCGGGTGTTCGGGGTGGGGGAGCAGAAGAGCGTGGAGGTGGTGGTTTAGCAATCTTTACCAAATCTCAATATTTTCGATGGATGTTGACAAGTGCATCGTACGAAGCCATCTATACCGGTACTACACCTCGTTTCATGTTCACTGGTGTAACCTACCATTGAGCTAGGCACTCGTGAGCCTGAGCGTGTGACGGGATATTGGAACAGCGAGTTTACTCGTGATCTGGTTGACTGCAGCGGTGAAGCGAACAATCTGTGTAGTCAAAAGCATAAGGGCACATTCGAAAGAATGGTGCCCTTTTCGCTTTTATCAAAATCAGAAAAAGTCGTTTGGAAACATGTTGAGATGCGTTTGGGGCTTCACAATCTTGGCATCTTGATGGCAGTCCACAAAAACACCCTTAATGAAATCGTCTTCCATCGTAACATTGTAGTGTCGATAGTCGTCCAATTTGTGACCAAATCTGAATTTTGAACGCAAGATACAAACAAATGTGTGTGGAGGACAGCGAGTGTCCGCGCGTGCATGCCTTTCTGTACTTGCAGAAAAAAATCTATTTTCTTCATCAACTATATATGTCGTCCGGTATGGAGTTTTGGTCTTCGGATTCTGACGGTTTCGCATTTTCTTTACGAAATTCTCAATATCAGAAACGAACCCCAAATTCATAATTCCAGAATATAGTGATGTTCGAAGCAGGTCGATCTCCGGCGCTGCGAAATTCGAAAATGGAAGTGACAAAATCTTAAAGCTGCTTTCATTTGTAAAAACATTAGTCCTTAAAATACATTTCACTGCTAAACTTAAGTTTTTCCTAATTTCGTTTTGCAAGTTCCTATTCGAAATATTCCGGTCTAAAGGTATATATAGCATGGATGGAAAAATAGTTCTGCCAATTTCAGAAAGATCTTCATCTAACACTAGGATACCGGCATCAAAGTTCTTTTGGGAAACGAA
Organism: uncultured Roseicyclus sp.; assembly: GCA_964615955.1. Taxonomy (GTDB): domain Bacteria; phylum Pseudomonadota; class Alphaproteobacteria; order Rhodobacterales; family Rhodobacteraceae; genus Gymnodinialimonas. The sequence goes on along the minus strand of CAZTUG010000052.1, from coordinate 6,706 downwards.
TATTTCGCGCACAAGATCGGCGTATCTTTGACCATCCACTTTTACGGCTCTTGTAGTCACACGCACACCGCTGTCGTGAGCGCGCTCGATCAACGATTTGTCGAGTAAGCGGTCGCCAGCGTTACCGATTAATCTGACAACGTCAGTTGATCGCGTCACGAATAGTACAGAGAAATTCATTTTCTATTTAATAGCGATACCAAGAGTGTTGCTGGAACCTTGAATTCAACTAGATCTTCTTTAGGCATTCTTGATATTGCATCTACAAATTGCACTAGAGCCGCTTCGCTAGCTACGCGCTTGTTCATGGGAACAATCGGTGGTTCTGGCGTTCTCTTATCATCAGAAAATGAGAATTCTTTATCAGATGGAATGATACCGACTTTTGCAAACTGCGTTGGGTGCCGCACAAGTTTGAGTGATTTGGCTTGGTCAACAAATTCATTTAGGCGCTGGTCTGGGATAGCCTCCTTATAATCCTTATCCATTTTTTTTAGTTCGGGCTGAACCAAAGCAAGAAAGTATGGTTGAGAGTTCTTGCTCCATTCCTCTTGAGCCTTTCTACTCAAAAAGGTCTCAAGGTCTTCTGGTGTAAAGGTCAAGATACTCTCCTGTTATCAGCCAACATAAATAGATACTACATGCGAGTGCGCGACAAGTGTATCTTTAATAAGCTCAATGCCCTTCTCTAACCCCACCCCTCAACGCCTTCACCTCCCCCCGCTTCTTCTTCGCCGCCACCCGCTTGCGTTTCTGGTTGAGCGAGACCCGCGTCTTCACCCGTTTCTTGGGCGCGACCGTCGCCTTGCGCACCAACTCCCACCAGAGGCTTTGCACGCCGCTCTTCCCGATTGACAGGACAGGCAATGCCACTCGCATCCCCCTTCGCGATCTCCGCGCAGCCGCTCCAGCTTCGCTTCCTCCTCCTCCAGCAGCCGCAACCCCGCGCGGATCACCTCGGAGGCCGAGCCATAGCGCCCCTCCTTCACCTTCTCCTCGATGAACCCGGCGAAGGGCTTACCCAGTGAAACCGATGTATTGCGTGCCATGCCGACACTCCGAAAATCGTTTGTCCCAATAACTGGTAACCTGGCACCACCGTCACCGTCGCCTCGTCCGCCCGAAAGAACACCACATTGCTCGGTTCTCGTCCCGGCTCTCGCGTCCAACGCAGGTTAACAAAACGTAACCAAGATCCCCTTTGCCTCACAAAAACAACATCTTAACCCCCTTATCACGCGTGATAACCCCCCATCCTGCCCCGGATCTGCCGTCCCTGCCGACCCGACGACGGCCTGAGCGTCCGCCCTCCCCCCACTGGACCGCCCCACCCTGCGCCCTATCTCTCCCGCCATGACCAACGCCCTCGAACGCGCCTATCAGTGGTTCAACACCGCCATCGCCGCCGTCCTTCTGGTCGGTGTGCTTGTCGTCGTGCTGCTCGCCACCGCCAGTTTCCTGCGTCTGACGACCGAGTCGGTGATGGCCTTCCCCACCGACGTCACCTACGCTCAGTTGCAGCGGCTGTTCGATCTGTTGCTCGGCGCGATCATCGCGCTGGAGCTGGCGCATTCCGTGCATCTCATGGTCACCGGCCATCGCGGTTTCGCGCAGGTGCGCATCGTGCTGACCATCGGTATCCTTGCCGTGGTGCGCAAGCTGATCGTGGTGGAGTTGAGCGAGGTTTCGGGCCTGCTGCTGTTCGGTCTTGCCTCCGCCATCGTGGCGCTTGGCGGCATCCTCGCCCTGCTGGTCTGGATCGACAAGCAGGAAGGCCTGAAGGATGAAGACGTGCCCGCGCCCGAGCAGTCCTAAAGCACGTCGCGCAAAAGTGGGTATCGGTTTTGCGCGTCTCGGACGTGCGTCATCAAAAGGTCAGGGTGGGTCGCGTGACTGCGAATGAACGCGACACGCCCTAGGTGTTCAGTCCCGGCATCTGGTGGATCGGATCGAGGATGAATCGATCCGGCTCTGAGGTCCCGGACTTGCAGATGTATTCGTATGGCGTGAGGCCGCCGAGCGTCTTGAGCCGTCGAGCGAAGTTGTAGGCTGCCATGAAGTCCGCGAGGTGCGTGCGCAACTGATCGTGGCTATCGTAGTGGAAGCGCTTCACGGTGGCTTCCTTGATCGTGCGGTTCATTCGCTCGACCTGGACGTTGGTCCAGGGATGGTTCGGCTTTGTGAGCCGGTGCTCGATCCCGTTCGCCTCGCAGATCATGTCGAAGCGCATCGGCCGGGAGATGATCGTGTTCCCCCAACTTCGACACTTCGTGATGGATTTGAGCCCGGTGAGCTAACCGCCTGTGCGACCCCACCAGCAAGCTGGGCTGCCTTCGCTGGCTGGACACCGTGGCCATGCCCGAGATGCCCGCCAAGGTCGAGCATCACCACCTGCTGCGGGCGATGGATGCGCTCATGGACAACGTCGACAGGGTCGAGACGGAACTGGCCAAACAGATCCGTCCCCTGGTCGACCGTGATCTGACGATCGTCTTCTATGACCTGACCACCGTGCGGATCCATGGCGAAGGCGAGGTCGACGAGGATATCCGCTCCTATGGGATGAACAAGGAAACTGGCGGCATCGCCCGCCAGTTCGTCCTCGGCGTCGTGCAGACCGCTGAGGGGCTGCCGCTCATGAATACCGTGCATCCGGGCAACGTGGCCGAGACCAGGACGCTGCAGGCCATGCTGGCCACCGTCCTGAATCGCTTCCCGATCGAGCGCGTCATACTGGTGGCCGATCGCGGGCTGCTGAGCCTCGACAATATCGGCGCCCTGACATCGCTGGCCGAGCAGGGTGGGCGAACTCTGGAGTTCATCCTCGCGGTCCCCGCGCGCCGATACAGTGACCTGGTCGAGACCTTCCGGGACATGGCATTCAACGAGGACCGGCTGGCCGAGGATCGCTTTGCCGGTCATCGCTTGATCGTTGCCCATGACCCCTCGCGCGCGGCCGAACAGAGCGAAGGACGTCGCCTTCGCATCGCTGAGTTGGAGGACATGGCCGAGAAGATGGTCGGAAAGCTCGACGCCCAGGACGCCGGAAAGACCGCCAAGGGCCGCCGCGCTTCCGACCGCGGGGCATATAGCCGCTTCACCCGCGCCGTCGCGGAAGCCGAGCTCACGCGGTTCATCAAGGCCGATCTCAATGCTGATCGGTTCAGTTGGTCGGTCGATGAGGACGCCACCGCCGAGGCCGAGCTTTTTGACGGCAAGCTCGCGCTGATCACCAACGCACCGGATCTGAGCCCAGCCGAGGCTGTCGCGCGCTACAAGGGCCTCGCGGACATCGAGCGTGGCTTCCGCGTGTTGAAATCCGACATCGAGATCGCGCCGGTCCATCACCGCTTGCCTGATCGCATCCGCGCCCACGCCATGATCTGCTTCCTGGCTCTCGTACTCTATCGCGTCATGCGCATGCGGCTGAAGGCGAAAGGCCACAGCGCAAGCCCGCGCACCGCCCTCGATCTGCTCGAGCGAATTCAACAGCACGTCGCCCGTATCGGCCCAACAACCAAGACAACCCTTACTCGACAGCAACCGGAACAACTCGACCTCTTCGAAGCCCTCGAACTGAAAACACCCACCTGAAACGGCCATGTTGTGGCAAAAGCGGGAATCCCGATTCAGCAATATCAATTGCTTACCCGCTTGGCTGTCGAAGTTGGGGGAACTGGAAGGCCATGGTCAGGCGCGCAAGGAACAGGATGCCCAGAATGATCTACCGGTTGTTCCTGCAGCGATTCGGTTCCGAACATCGCCACGAAGCACCCTTGCGGGCCCCACCGTCAAACGGTTTCCGGCGCGGCGCCGCTAGCCCATCGGTGCGACTGCGAACAGCACGCTGAAATCCTCGCACCAGATCACCACGGCTGTGTAAACCTGCGCCAGCGGCCCGGCGGGCAAGGTATAGATCTGGTCCCCCTCCGGCGCGTGCAGCGGCCCCAGAGACAGCCACGCCCCGTCCAGCACATCGGCGCTGGTGTTCGGCACAACGCCTTCGGTCAGCCAGACCTCCAGATCGGGGCCGGGGGTTACGGTAAAATCGGTGAACAGCAGCAGGACATCGCCTTCCGCCGTCACGATGAACCGCGCGGTGCCCTCGCCCTGGTGGCGCCGGTCGGCATCCTGAAACGCGCCGGATGATATAAGGGAAGCAGCGGTCTGCGCCTGTGACAGGGCGGGCAGGACGCCCGCAAGGCCAGCGCAAAGAAGCGCAAGGTAAGGCAAACGCATGGGCAGTCTCAGCAGAGCTCCGGTGTCTGAACCCTAACCCGTGAACAAGCCGTCTGACCAATGAAGAAAGATGCTCGGCCCCGTGATCCTGGCCGGATCGCACTGAAATGGGGGATCCCGCCCCTCGGGACCCCCCATCCACCCACGCGCGGCCTCGCTCCGCTCGTGTAACAGAATTCAGGGTCCGCCATGCTGGCCGGACAGGATGTGATTACGCTGGACGGATACCAACTGGCAACTGAATTGCCCGGAGAATTTGATCCAAACTCAACGGGCCTGCTCCGGGGAACAGGCCCGATGCCATCGGTCGCCCCGCGTCAGGAATAGACGGCCTCTTTCCCGAAATGCTTGGTCAGCATGTAATAGACCACGGCGCGGTACTTGTTGCGCTCGGACCGGCCATAGGTCTCGATCACGGTATGGATCGCATCCATCAGGTTCGGGCCATCGGGCAAACCCAGTTTCTTCATCAGGAAGTTCTTCTTCACCGTTTCCAGTTCACCCTCCTGGGTTGCCGCAACGGTCGCGGCATCGGCGTCGTAGATCGACGGGCCACAGCCGATCGTCACTTTGGCGAGCAGAGCCATGTCCGGCTCCATCCCGCATTTGGTCCGCAGGTCGTCGGCGTATTTCGCGATCAGATCGTCACGTTTGCCCATGGGTTGCATTCTCCCCCGTTTGTGTTTTTCCGAGTCTTGCTCCCGACCGTCACGACGGCGAAGCCTGAGCGGAAGGTTAACCGCACGCCTCGCGCCCGTGAAAGGAAAACTTGCAGGGAAAACGAACCCGGCACTCCCCCCTGCGCCCAAGCTGCCACAATCGGGATGGCGGGCAGATTCCCCGGCGCGCGGGATCCGGGGCGCCAGCGAACCGCCGCATGACGCGGGCCCGCGTTCCTTTTTCAAGACGATCTGCCGACGGCCTATAAGTCCGTGCCTGATCCGCACCTGCAACCACAGCCGAGCCGCGCCGAAACGCCCCCCACCTGCCGTCACCAATGCGCGGGGGCGCGGCCCACACCTGGTGCGCCGCGGGCGCCCTGCATCCCCGGTCGCAGAACCGCCCCGAAGCGCGAGGCCCCGGGGCGGTTCTTGTCAGCTACGGCGGGGGTCAGCCGATGACATACTCGCCGGGAAGGCTCTCCAGCCCGCTTTCGTCGATCTCTGGCATTGCCGTCAATTCGTCCTCGGTGAATCCGTCCAGAACCAGCACGTTGCGCGCGGCGTCGATGGAGAATGCGCCGAGGGGCAGGGCGACGGTATGTTCGCCGAAGCCAAGGAAGCCGCCGATGCCGATCACGGCCTCGTGCCCGTCGGGCGACGCGACGATATAGTCGATCTCACCCACGATTTCGGTATCCGCGCTTTCAACCGGCATCCCGACCACATCGGCGACGGTCATGCCGCTGAAGGCCGAGCTATCCCGGAGGTCGCGCACCGGCGGCGTCATGGTATCGTCCGCCGCGACGTCTGCGTCCGTCTCGGTTTCGAGGACGGTCTCCGCGTCCATCGCGGCATCCATGCAGACATTGTCGACGATCTCGCCGGCGCATTCCATGTCGGTGGTTCCCGTCGCATCGCTTTGCGCGGTGACGGGCAGGGCAAGCGCGAACATTGCGGCGGTGCCCAGAAGCGTTTTCTTCAAGGTCATGATGATCTCCTCTTCCATGGGGCCGGATAGAGTGTCCGACCGACTGAAGAGGAAATCACCCGGAGCCTTGTCCGGTTCCGTGAACCTGAAAAATTAATTGAAAATCAGAAAGTTGAATGAAGATCGAGGAGTCCAACCCAGAGATCGGCACTGCGGTTCCGCCCCGCATCCGAGATAAGAAAAAAGACGGCCCCCCGGCGGGGAGCCGCCCATTTCCGGCGAAATCACGCCGTTGGGTCAGTAGCGATAATGCGCAGGCTTGAACGGCCCGTCTTGCGGCACGCCGATGTAATCGGCCTGTTCCTTGGCCATCACGGTCAGCTTAACGCCGATGCGGCCCAGGTGCAGCCGCGCGACCTTCTCATCCAGATGCTTCGGCAAGATGTAGACACCGGGCGTGTATTCGCCGCCGTTCTTCCACAGCTCGATCTGCGCCAGCACCTGGTTGGTGAAGGACGCGGACATCACGAAGGACGGATGCCCGGTGGCATTGCCAAGGTTCAGCAAGCGGCCTTCCGACAGCAGGATCAGCCGATGCCCGTTAGGCATCTCGATCATGTCGACCTGTTCCTTGATGTTGGTCCACTTGTGGTTCTTCAGCGCGGCCACCTGGATTTCGTTGTCGAAGTGCCCGATATTGCCGACGATCGCCATGTCCTTCATTTCGCGCATGTGCTCGATGCGGATCACGTCACGGTTGCCGGTGGTGGTGATGAAGATATCCGCCGTGGACACGACATCTTCCAGCAGCACGACCTCGAACCCGTCCATCGCGGCCTGCAGGGCGCAGATCGGATCGACCTCGGTAACCTTCACC
>CAZTUG010000051.1:8453-24225 GCA_964615955.1 uncultured Roseicyclus sp. | reverse complement strand
TACCTCAACCAGGAAGGGCGGGGGATCGGGCTGGCCAACAAGATGCGCGCCTATGCGCTGCAGGACCAGGGGTTCGACACGGTGGAGGCGAATCATCGGCTCGGCTTCGAGGATGACGAGCGCGATTTCCGCATCGGCGCGGATCTTTTGCGGCGCATGGGCTTCGGCGCGGTGCGGCTGATGACGAACAATCCCCGCAAGGTGGCGATGATGGGAGCGGAGGGGATCGAGGTGGTGGAGCGGGTGCCGCTGGTGACGCCGACGAACCGCTTCAACGCGCATTACCTGGACGTGAAGCGGGACAAGTCGGGGCATCTGTTGTGATCGGCACGGCCGAAGACATGGTGCTGACGCCGTCGGGGATGCGATTCCGGGGCGCGCGGCTGCCCTTCACGGCCGGGCGCGGCGGCATCGTGCGCGCCAAGCGCGAGGGCGATGGCGGCACGCCGGTGGGGGTGCACCGGATCGTCGGCTGTCTCTACCGCGCGGACCGGATCGCGCGGCCCTGCGATTGGGCGGTGCCGGTGGGGCCCGGCGACCTGTGGTCCGATGATCCGGCGCGAGACGATTACAACACCATGGTGCGCGCGCCCTATGGCGGGTCGGCCGAGCGGCTGGCGCGGGGCGACCGGCTTTATGACATGGTGCTGGTGACAGACTGGAACTGGCCGGACGCGGTGGCCGGGCGCGGGTCGGCCATCTTCGTGCATCGCTGGCGCGGACCGGGGCGCGCGACGGAGGGCTGCATCGGGCTGCATCCGGCGCACCTGGCATGGGTCGTGCCGCGGATCACCTATGCGACGCGGTTGATCGTGCCGGAGGGGTTGGCAGCGTAGAACGCCCGCGTGGCGCGGCACGCGAGGGTGCAGGGGGCGCTGCCCCCGGCCTGCGGCCTCCCCCGGAGGTTTTTGGCCAAGATGAACGGGGGCGGGCGCGTTGGAACACGTCACGCAAGAGTGGGGACCGGTTTTGCGCGTGCCGGGCGTGCGGTGTCAAAACGGTCAAGTGGGTCGCGTGACTGCGAATGAACGCGGCATGCTTTGACCTTGATGAGGGGTTACCGCCATGGGGCGCGCCGGGTTCCGCTGCCGGACGGGCGGCACCGCGGCGTCAGTCGTGGGCGCGGGCCCCGAAGATGGCCGAGCCGACGCGGATATGGGTGGCGCCCTGCGCGATGGCGGTTTCGAAATCCTGCGACATGCCCATGGACAGGCCGGCAAGGTCGTTGCGCGCGGCGATCCCGGCCAGCAGCGCGAAGTGAGGGCTTGGTTCCTCCTCCACCGGGGGGATGCACATGAGGCCGAGCAGGGGCAGGTCGAGGGCGCGGACATCGGCGATGAAGCTGTCGGCGTCGGCGGGCTGGCAGCCGGCCTTTTGCGGCTCCTCGCCGGTATTGACCTGGATGAACAGGCCCGGGCTGGTGCCACGTTCTTGCGCGAGGCGCGCGAGGGTGGTGGCCAGTTTGGGGCGATCCAGCGTGTGGATGGTTGAGAACATCTCCACCGCCTGGCGCGCCTTGTTGGTTTGCAGGGGGCCGATGAGGTGCAGGTCGATGCCGTCATAGCGGGCCTGGAAACCGGGCCAGCGGGTGGCGGCTTCCTGCACGCGATTTTCGCCATAGACGCGGTGGCCCTGCAGCAGCACTGCTTCCACCCGTTCGGGGGCCTGCACCTTGGACACGGCGACAAGGGTGATGGCGTCCGGGTCGCGGCCATGGGCGCGCGCGGCGGTATCCAGACGGGTGGTGATGTCGATCAGGGCCATGGCGCGGTTATGGGGGCACGGCGCACAAAAGAAAAGAGCGGGCGCAAGGCCCGCTCTTTCCCGTATTCCGATTGATCCGGGTGGATCAGAAGGACATTGCCAGGCCGAGCGACCAGGTATTGAAGGTGTCCGCGCCGCTGAAGTAATCGCTGTAGCCGTAACCGAAGTGAGCGGAGAGACCGCCACCGAGGTCATAGGCTGCCGCAAAGCCGTAGCCCACGACGTCCCACAGGGCGGCGTTGTCGCCTTCATACATGCCGTAGTTGGCCGACACGGTGATTGCGTCGAACGAGTAGCCGGCGCTCAGGCCGAGGTGGTAGAAGCCACCCGTCGCGCTTTCGTCGAAGTCGGTGTAGGACAGGCTGGCCTGCAGACCGCTGTCGAGGGACACTGCGGCGCTGACGCCGATTGCGGTGATTTCGGTGTCCGCACCGTAGGCGCCGATGAACGCGACATCCATGTTGCCCGGCAGGTAGCCTGCCTGGACGGTTGCAACCTGGTAACCAGCACCGATGTTGACGCTGCCACCACCGAAGTTGAAGCGGTAGCGTGCACCGATGGCGAAGCCTTCGTCACGTGCGACAACGGCGTCGTCCAGTTCGACCGAGAACGCGGCTGCGAAATCGCCGAACGAGTAGTCGTAGCGCAGGATCTGGCCGTCATAGGCACCGTCCAGATACGAACCGAGGAAACCGGCGTGGCCAGTTTCGTCGTCGGTGATCGAACCGGCATTGCCGACGGAGGCTTCCGTCAGGGCCCAGTCCAGAGCGCCGTCGGTGTCGCCCATGGTCAGGGTGCCGAAGTCGCCGGAGATGAAGATCGCAACGGGATCGCTGTTGCTCGAAGTGATTTTCACGGCTTCGTCGAGGTCGACGGACGCGCCAAACGAGATGCCGCCATCGGTTTCGCCCGAGAGGGTGAAGGTGACGTCGACATGCGTGTGGAATTGGGTTTCGCGGGTATCACCGCCGATGACACCCATTTCTGCCGAGCCGCTCAGCGCGACTTCGGCTGCTGCTGCGCCTGCAAACGCGACCAGCGCGGTAGAGGCGAGAAGAAGCTTTTTCATGATTTATTCCCTCGTGTTCACTTAAGAAGGTGCACCCCAATGCGGACTTCCCGATTGGGTATGAGCCTGTTTCGCGCTTTGGGGGTGGGATTGCAACAAAGCCGCCCGGGTCGCGGACAGGTTGGCGATTTCATGGTGCAGACATGCCACAGTCTGCGCGCAGCCCGGCGGCGATGTGCTTTGGGAACATGGGCTTGCGGGGCATGCGCCCGTGGCTGCACTGTTGGGGTGGGCGACGCCGTCCGCATGCCGTTGCCGCGTCATCGGGAGAATCGACGCGGCCGTCTGGGGGCCTCCGGTGGGGAGGGGAATCGGTGCGGATCTTCGGTCGTGAGCGTCGTCGGGCCGCCTGCCCCCTTGCCGGTCTGGGGTGCGTTCTGTAAATGTTGCGCGAACGAGCATGCGGGGCCAGTGAAGATGTTGAAACGACGCGCGAACCTTCCGGGGCTGATCCTGTGTATCGGAACCCTGGCCGCCTGCGGCGGTTTCGCCAATGACCGCGAGGCCGCAAATGCCCAGTTGCGCAGCGAGCGGTTGATCGTCGACACCGAACGCGCGACCATCTGGGACCTGTTCGGAAACAGCGACGACCCTTCGGTCACGGTGGAGGTGAACCGCTACCTGTGGCGGGCGTCTCTGGAAGTGCTCGACTTCATGCCCGTGGAAGCGGCCGATCCCTTCACCGGCATCATCGCGTTCGGATATGCCACCCCGCCGGGCGGCCGACAGGCCTACCGCGCCACCGTCTACGTGACGGACCCGGCGCTGGAGGCGCGCAGTCTTCGGGTGGCGTTGCAGGGCCGGGGCGAAAACGCCGTCAGCCGCGAGACCGCGCGGCAGGTGGAAGACGCCATCCTGACGCGCGCGCGTCAACTTCGGGTTGCGGACAGTCGGCTCTAGCATTGCCGAAATCGTCCGCTTAAACCGTCGCCGGGCCAGTCGCCCGGCGTTTTCATGTCTACATGCCTCCCAAGGAAGACCCAGATGTCCCGTTACGACCCCGCACAGATCGAGCCGAAATGGCAGGCCGCCTGGGAACAGGCCGGGACGTTCCTTGCGACCATGTCCGCCGACAAGCCGAAATACTACGTGCTGGAGATGTTCCCCTATCCGTCGGGGCGCATCCATATCGGGCATGTGCGCAACTACACGATGGGCGACGTGATCGCGCGCTACAAGAAGGCCACCGGGCACAACGTGCTGCATCCGATGGGCTTCGATGCCTTCGGTCTGGCGGCGGAGAACGCGGCGATGGACCGGGGCATTCATCCCAAGGATTGGACCTACCGCAACATCGACGACATGGTCGCGCAGATGAAGCCGCTGGGGTTCGGCATCGACTGGACCCGCATGTTCGCGACCTGCGATCCCGAGTATTACGGCCAGCAGCAGGCGCTGTTCATCGACATGCTCGACGCGGGCCTGATCACCCGCAAGAACGCCGTGGTGAACTGGGACCCGGTCGACATGACCGTTCTGGCCAACGAGCAGGTGATCGATGGCAAGGGCTGGCGTTCCGGGGCCGAGGTCGAACGCCGGGCGCTGACGCAGTGGTTCTTCAAGATCTCGGACATGGCGGAGGAATTGCTGGACGCGCTTGACGGGCTGGACGACTGGCCCGCCAAGGTCAAGCTGATGCAATCGAACTGGATCGGCCGGTCGCGCGGGTTGCAGATGGGATGGACACTGACCGAGCCGGCGCACGGGGTCGACAGCATCGACGTCTACACGACGCGGCCCGACACGCTGATGGGCGCGTCCTTCCTTGGTCTGTCACCGGACCACCCGCTGACGCAGGCTCTGGAAGCGGAGAACTCCGACCTGGCCGCAGCGGTGGCCGAGATGCGCAAGGGCGCCACCACGGAGGAGGCGCTGGAGACCGGTGAGAAGCTGGGCATCGACACCGGCCTGAGGGTGCGCCATCCCCTGAACCCCGATTGGGAGATCCCGGTCTGGATCGCGAACTTCATCCTGATGGATTACGGCACCGGCGCGATCTTCGCCTGCCCGGCCCATGACCAGCGCGATCTCGACTTCTGCCGGAAATACGATTTGCCGGTGATCTCCACTTATGTGCCGAAGGACGCGGACGGCTTCGTGCGCCCCGAGGACGGCGGACAGGCCTATGTGCCGATGAAGTCCGACATGGTGCATTTCGTGAAGCCCGTCACGGGCGCTGTGCGCGACATGGATGCCGACACCGCCATCGCCGAAACCATCGCGCTGGCCCAGGCGCAGGGCTTCGGAACCGGCGTCACCCGCTTCCGGCTGCGCGACTGGGGCCTGTCGCGCCAGCGCTACTGGGGCTGCCCGATCCCGGTGGTGCATTGCGCGGCCTGCGGCGTGGTGCCCGAGAAGAAGGCAAACCTGCCCGTCAGCTTGCCGGACGATGTAAGCTTCGACGTGCCGGGCAATCCGCTCGACCGCCATCCGACATGGCGCGATGTGCCCTGCCCCGCCTGCGGTGCGCCCGCCCGACGGGAAACCGACACCATGGACACCTTCGTCGATTCCAGCTGGTATTTCGCCCGCTTCACGGCCCCCCATGCGGCGACGCCGACGTCCCGTGCGGACGCGGAGTACTGGATGAACGTGGACCAGTATATCGGCGGCATCGAACACGCGATCCTGCACCTGCTTTATTCGCGCTATTTCGCCCGCGCCATGCACCGGACCGGCCACCTGCCCGAGAAATGCATCGAGCCGTTCAATGCCCTGTTCACCCAGGGCATGGTGACCCATGCGATCTACCAGACCCGGGACAGCGACGGAAATCGCCCGGTCTACCACTACCCCGAGGAGGTGGAGCTGCGCGACGGCCGCGCCTTCCTGAAGGACGGGACGGAAGTGCAGATCATCCCCTCGGCCAAGATGTCGAAGTCCAAGAACAACGTGGTGGACCCGATGGCGATCATCGCCTCCTTCGGGGCGGACACGGCGCGCTGGTTCGTGCTGTCCGATTCGCCCCCCGAACGCGACGTGGAATGGACCGCCAGCGGGGCCGAGGCTGCGCACAAGTTCTTGGGCCGGATCTGGTCGATGTCCGCGCGGATCGCCGCGATGGCGGATGACGGGGGGGATGACGGGGGGGATGACGCCCCCCTGCTGCGCGAGATGCACAAGACCATCCGCGACGTGACCAACGGCGTCGACAGTTTCGGCTTCAATGCCGCGATCGCCAAGCTTTACGCCTTCGCCAACACGGTGCAGAAATCCACCGCCTCGAAGGCCGCGCAAGTGCAGGCGATGCGCACCATGGCGCAGCTGATGGCCCCCATGACCCCGCATCTGGCCGAGGAGATCTGGGCGCAGCAGGGCGGCACGGGCCTGATCGCGGACGCGCCCTGGCCCGTCGCGGACGCGGCGATGCTGGTCGAGGATACCGTGACCCTGCCGATCCAGATCAACGGCAAGCGCCGCTCGGAGATCACGGTGGCGAAGGACGCCACGAAGGAAGAGGTTGAAAAGATCGCTCTGGCGGACGACGCTGTGCGCAAGGCGCTGGCCGGGGGGGCGCCGAAAAAGTTGATCGTTGTCCCCGGGCGGATCGTCAATGTCGTCATCTGACACACCCATTCGAGGCCGCCGCGCCCTTCTGCTTGGCCTTGCCGCGTTGCCGCTGGCGGGATGCAACTTCCAGCCCGTCTACGGGCCGGGGGGATCGGGCGCGCTGATCCGCGATCGCATCCGCATCCTCGACCCCGAGACCCGGATCGAATTCGAACTGGTCTCCCGGCTGGAGGACCGGATCGGCAGAGGGGCGGATTACGAGCTGTCCTACGAACTGGACACCGCGCAGCGCGACGTGGCCATCGACGGCGCCGACAATATCGATCGCATCAACCTGGTGGGCGAGTTGGGCTTCACCCTGCGCGAAACCGGATCGGGCCGCATCGTGCAGAACGGCGCGGTCGCGACCTTCACCGCCTATGCCACCACCGCCTCGCCCGTCGCCACGGCATCCGCCCGCCGCGATGCGGAGGATCGGCTGGCGGTGGCACTGGCCGATCAACTCGTCTCGCGGCTGATCGCGGGCGCACCCGGCTGGACATGAAGCTTTCGACGCGAGACGCCAACGCCTATTTCAAACGCCCGGACATGTCGGCGGCGGGCTGCCTGATCTTCGGCGACGACGCCATGCGGGTGGCCCTGAAACGGCAGGACCTGCTGGCAGCACTTCTGGGGCCGACTGCCGACGAGGAAATGCGCCTGACCCGGCTGAGCGGGGCGGACCTGCGATCCGACGGCGCGCTGCTGCTGGATGCGGTGAAGGCGGTGGGCTTCTTTCCGGGTCCGCGCGGCGTGCTGGTCGACGGCGCCACCGATGGGCTGGCGCCGGTGTTCGAGATCGCCTTCGCCGACTGGCGCCCGGGCGACGCGCAGATCATCGCCACCGCCGGGCGGCTGACGCCGAAATCGGCGCTGCGCAAGGTGTTCGAAGGCAACAAGCGCGCCTATGCCGCGGCGATCTATGACGAGCCGCCGGGCCGGGGCGAGATCGAGGACTTGCTCAAGGCCGCCCGCCTGCCCGCCCCCGCCCGCGACGCGATGGCGGATCTGGACGCACTGGCGCGGTCCATCGGGCCGGGCGATTTCCGCCAGACGATCGAGAAGCTGGGGCTCTACAAGCTGGGCGATCCGTCCGCCGTGACCTCGGCCGATATCGACGCCGTGGCCCCGGTGACGCGGGAGGCGGAACTGGACGATATCCTGCACGCCACCGCCGAGGCCGAAACCGGCGCCATCGGCCCGATCCTCGTGCGGCTGTCGCAACAGGGCGTGGCGCCGGTGACGCTGTGCATTTCCGCGCTGGGCCACTTCAAGGCTCTCCACGCTGCCGCCTGTCACCCGAACGGGGCGCTTGCGGGATTGCAGGCCCTGCGCCCGCCGGTCTTCGGCCCGCGCCGCGACCGCATGGCACGGCAGGCCGGGCGCTGGGGCCGCGACGCGCTGGAAACCGCCCTGTCGATGCTGGTGGAGACCGACCTGACCTTGCGCTCGGCCAGTGCCGCGCCGCAAATGGCCATGATGGAACGGACATTGATCCGGCTGGCGATGCTGCCGGGAAGAGGGGGGCGGAGATGAGTGACTACACGCTATATGGCGGCGCGCGCAGCCGCGCCATGCGGGTGCTGTGGCTGCTGGAGGAGTTGGGCGCCGATTACGAGGTAGTCGCCGCCCCGCCCCGCAGCGACGAGGTCCGCGCGATCAACCCCACGGGCAAGGTCCCGGTTCTTGTGACAGAAGGTGTCGCGATCCCCGATTCGGTGGCGATCATGACCTATCTGAGCGACAAGCACGCCGCCTTTACCGCCGCCCCGGGCACCATCGCGCGGGCCTTTCAGGACGCCTTCGTGCAGCAGGTCAATGACGAGATCGACGGGCTGTTATGGACCGCCGCGCGGCATTCCTTCATCCTGCCCGAGGACCGGCGGGTGGAGGCGATCAAGGACTCGCTTCGCTGGGAATTCGCGCGCAATCAGGGTGCAGTGTCGGCCCGGATGGACCCGGACGGCCCCTTCGTCGCCGGGGCGCAGATGTCGATTGCCGATATCCTGCTGGCCCATTGCATCGGCTGGGCCGGAAACGCCAGGTTCGAGGTCACGGACCCGCGGCTGGTGGCGCATAACGCGATGATGCGCGAGCGGCCCGCCTTCAAGCGCGCACTGGCAGCGGGCAGTTGACAGGCCATGCCGGGCGGCGGGGTAAACCCCGCCCTACGGCTTGGGGCAAGGCCGGCGACCCGCGGCAGGGCGGGGTTCACCCCGCCTGCCACCGCGCCGCGTGCTGTCCGGCCCATCGCCCCGTCGCAAGGCAGGCCGAGATCAGGTAGCCGCCCGTCGGCGCTTCCCAATCCAGCATCTCGCCGGCCACGAAGATGCCCGGCAGCGCCTTCAGCATCAGGGTCCGGTCCACCGCGGACTGCATCACGCCACCTGCGGTCGAAATCGCCTCGTCCATCGGGCGCGGTCCCCGGTGGGCGATCGGCAGCGCCTTGATGAGTGCGGCCAGCGCATCGGGATCGTCCGGCAAGGGCCGCGCAAATTCTTGTAGAAGAGCGCGCTTGACCGGGTCGAGGCCAAGCGCCGTCAGCGCCTTTGTCAGGGTCTGCTTCTTCGGGCGTTTGCGCAGGCGCGCGGCGAGGCTGGCGGCATCCCGCCCCGGCAAGAGGTCGAAGGCAAGGGGCGCGCCGTCGCGCAATGCGGCAGATGCGGCGTAGATGCCGCCGCCTTCCAGTCCGCGCGCGGACATCACCGCCTCGCCGCGCTGCCGCTCTGCCCCCGCGATCACCGCGATATTCTTGAGGGGCGTGCCGAAGAACGGCGCCATATGCTCGGACCATTGCACCAGGAACCCCATGTTGGAGGGCCGGAACGGGGCAAGGTCCACGCCCGTCGCGGCCAGCCAGGGCGCCCATGCGCCGTCCGACCCCAGCCGCGCCCAACTGGCCCCGCCAAGTGCCAGCACGGTGACGGCAGGCGTCAGGTGCCGCGGCCCCTCGGGCGTATCGAAGGCCAGCGCGTCGCCCGCGAACCCGGTCCAGCGCCAGCGCAGAAGCAGCGTCGCGTCGATCCGCCGGAGCCACGCGCGCAGCAGCGGGGACGCCTTCATCGCCTTCGGAAACACGCGGCCCGTGGTGCCGGTGAAGATCGGCTGGCCCAGATCCTCGGCGAAGGCCATGATCTCCACCGGGTCGAGCTGCGCCAGCATCGGCGCAAGCCAGTCCGCCGCCTGCCCGAAGCTGCGGATGAAGGTTTGCGTGTCCTCGTCCTTGGTGAGGTTGAGGCCGGATTTCCCCGCCATCAGGAATTTCCGCCCGGCAGAGGGCTTGGCCTCCACGAGGGTGACACGCCGTCCGGCCTGCGCGAGGGTTTCGGCCGCCATCAGGCCCGCCGGTCCGCTTCCGATGACAAGCGCATCGGGGTTGTCTTGCGCGGTGTCCGCGCCAATTTCAGTGGCCATGGATGACGTCCCCCTTTGTCCGCTCTGCCTGCGTCCGATCCCGGCAAACGCGCAGCAAAGCCTGCACCACTTGATCCCAAGGCTGCGCGGGGGCAAGGGCGGGCCGGTCGTTTTGTTGCACCAGATTTGCCATAACGAGATCCATGCGACCCTGTCGGAAGGGGAACTGGCGCGGGACTACAACTCCATCGATGCCCTGCGCGCGCATCCCCGGATCGCTCGGTTCGCGGCTTGGGTGGGCAAGCGGCCCGACGGGTTTCATTCCAAGACACCGGGCGGACGGCGGGCGTGGAAGCGGCGCTGAGGGGCCGGTCACGCCTGTCGGATCATCGCCTTGATCCCGTGGAGGGTCGGCTCGGCACCGGCAAGGGCGTCGGCGCACAGGGCCCGCGCGGTCTCCATCAAGGCGTCAAGCGGACAGATGCGGTCGATGAGGCCGAAGTCAAGCGCCTGCTCGGCGGTGAATCTCTCGCCCGCGAGCAGCAAGAGCTTGGTGCGCGCCGGACCGATCAGCGCCGCCAGCCTGCCGGGGTCGGAGGGTTGCGGCAGGAAGCCGAGTTTGGCGACCGGATAGAAAAAGCGTGCCGACGGCACCGCCACGCGCAGATCGCAGGCCAGTGCCATGCCGAAGGCGCCGCCCGCCAGCGTGCCGTTCAGCGCCGCGACGGTCAGGCAGGGAAGCGCCGCGAGCGCGTTCGAGCACCGCTCCCACAGGGGCGAGGTCGCAAGACCGGCATGGGCTTCCTCCAGATCGGCCCCGGCGGAGAAGACCTTGCCCCCCGCGCCCGTCAGGATGAGGGCCCGGGGGATATCGCTGTCCTCGAAGACCGCGGCCAGGTCCGTCAGCATGGCGGCGGTCAGCGAATTGGCCTTGTCGGGGCGATTGACGGTGACGATGCGCAATCCGTCCTCGGTCCGCGTGTCGATCATGTCAGGCCGACCGCGCGGCGGATGCCTTCGTCGCGCAACGAGATGTCGCCGCCCAGATACGCGTCGGCGGCGGGCGTGCACATCCAGGCCAGCGCCTTGGCAGGCCATTGCGGCGGGATGTGGTCGGTCCAGTCCAGCTTGCTGACCGGATTGACGCCGGAGGCCTTGATCTCGACCTGCATCTGCGTCGCCACGGTGCCGGGGCTGAGGCCCAGGGCGCGAATGCCGCGATCGCCCATTTCCGCGTGCAGGGCGCGCGTCAGCATCAGCGCCGCCGCCTTGGATGCACAGTAATGCGACCATCCCTCCATCGGATTGCTTGCCGCCCCCGACGAGATGCCGATGATCGTGCCGCCGCGCCCGTCCATATGGGTCAGTGCCGCGCGGATGCCGTTGAAGGTGCCCTTGAGGTTGACGTCGACGGCCTGCCCCCAGGCGTCGGGATCGACCTGTTCGATCCGGGCCACGGGTTCGATCACGCCGGCATTGTTGATGACCACGTCAAGCGCGCCGTATTCCGCGACGCCGGCGCTGAAGGCGGCCTCCACCTCCCAGTAGCGGGTCACATCGCACGGCACGGCGAGCGCCGCGGTCCCGATCTCTCCTGCAAGATCCGCGAGCACATCGCGCGACCGCGCCAGCAGGACGACCTTCGCACCGAGGCTGGCGAATTCCCGCGCGGTGGCCGCGCCGATGCCGCGGCTGGCTCCGGTGATGGCGACGACCTTGCCGTTCAAGTCATGGGTCATGGATAAGCCCCTTTCAGATCCGTCAGGTGATGGACCAGAGGTAACGCCATGGAATGGCAGGGACCAGCCCGTTTGCTTCGATCGCGACTTGACGCGCGGGCCGCGCACCCCGAACATCGGCCCATTCCTTTGATCATGGTGGAGCCCCCCCTCCGATGAAACGTTTTTGCTACACGATTTCCACGCTTGCACTGGCCGCGGCCGCTCCCGCGCTGGCCGATACGCGCGCCGCCGACCTCTGGACCGAATGGCAGGCGCAAGCCGTCACGACCGGGCAGGTGGTCAGCGCCGATGTCACACAGACCGATACCGGCCTGACGCTGACCAACTTCACCAGCGTGCTGGAGCAGCCGGATGTGACCACCCGCGGTGCCATCGACCGGATCGAGTTGACCGAGAATGCCGACGGCACGGTCACGGTCACCTTCTCGGAACTCTACTCCATCACCGTCACCTTCGAGGTGGACCCCGGCGACCCGCCCGGCAATATCGAGATCCAGATGCGCCACGAGGGGCTGGATGTGCGGGTATCAGGCGATCCGGGCGCGCGGGTCTACACCTATTCCGCGGACCGTCTGACCCTGACCGAGGGCGCCATCTGGGGCGGCGGCGGCGAACCGCCCGAGATTGACCTGAGCCTGGAGATGACCGACCTCAACACCACCTATCGCCTGTTCGGCACCGATGCCGAGACGATGCGCTTTTCCTCCGAAGGTTCGTTGAGCGGCGCAACCATGCTGCTGGATGCGCGCCCCCCCGAGGGCGAGGAGGGCTACCTGAAAATGGGCCTGGTGATGAGCGCGCTCCAATCCACCGGCAGCGGGTCCTTGATTTCCATCGGCAGCCTCAACCAGATCTCGGGCGACCTGCCCCCGGGGTTCGGCTTCAACGGATCGGCAAGCTATGGGGCCTTGGACATGGAGTTCATGTTCGAGGAACCGTCCCAGTCCTTCGCGATCCTCTACGGCAACGAGGGCGGGCGGATCGGCTTCGGATTCTCGGAAGACGCGATCAGCTATGACATCGGGGCCACGGGCGCACGGGCCCGGATCACCAGCGCGGACCTGCCCGCGCCGGTCGAACTGTCTACCGCCTCCAGCACCTTGCAGTTCCAGATCCCGGTGGCCGCGGGCGATGCGCCGCAGGATGTCGGTCTGCGGATCGCGGTGGAGGATCTGGCGATGGGCGACAGCCTGTGGGCGATGGTTGACCCCGCAGGCGCTGTGCCGCGCAACCCGGCCAGCCTGATCCTCGATGCGACGGGGCAGATCCAGCTGTTCGTGAACCTGATCGGTCTGGACCCCGAGGCGCTCGACTCGCCGCCGGGCGAATTGCGGGCGCTGAACGTGTCGGACCTGCGTCTGTCCGCCGGGGGCGCCACCCTGTCGGGAACCGCCGACATGACCTTCGCACCGGGGCAGATCGTGCCGATGCCGGTGGGCAGCGCCAACCTGCAACTGTCCGGCGGCAATGCGCTGCTGGATACCTTGATCGCAAGCGGCATGGTCCCGGCCCAGCAAGGCGCCTTCGTGCGCGGCGCCATCGCGGCCTTCGCGCGGCAGGGGGCAACACCCGACACCTACGAGACGACGGTGGACTTCGGGGCCGACGGCGCCATCACCGCCAACGGCGTGCCGCTGCCGCTGCAATAGGCGCTGGTCTGGCCAGACACGGGCGGCCCGGATGATATCATCGTCCGGGCCGGGCGGATGTGGACGCGGGCGCTTGCAAGCCCCTGCCCCCGGCCCTAGGTCCATGCCCAGCACCGTGCCAAGGATCAGACGCCCATGACCGATACAGCCCTCGCCCCGCTTGCCGCAGCCCTGATCGAGGCCGCCACCCGCGCCGGCGCGGATGCGGCGGACGCCATCGCGGTGGACGGAACCTCGCTGTCGATCGACGTGCTGAACGGCAAGCTGGAGCAGGCCGAGCGGTCCGAAGGGATAGAAACAGGCCTGCGCGTGCTGGTCGGGCGTCGGCAGGCCTGCGTCTCGGCCTCCGATGCATCGCCCGCGACATTGTCCGAGATGGCCGAACGCGCCGTCGCCATGGCGCGGCTGGCGCCCGAGGATCCCTTTGCCGGTCTGGCCGATGCCGCACAACTCAGCGTGCAGCGCGATGCCGGCGCGCTCGACATGAGCGATCCGCGCGGCGACCCCGACCCCCAGGCGCTGGAGGCGATGGCGCTGGAGGCCGAGGCCGCGGCCCTGGCGGTCGATGGCATCGCGCAGGTTTCCAGCGCCGGAGCGGGCTATACCCGCCGCCGCATCCACTTGGCGGCCACCAACGGTTTTTCCGGCGGCTATGCGCGGTCCGACTACGGGGTGCATTGCGTGGCGATCACCGGCGAAGGCACGCGCATGGAACGCGACCATTTCGGCGACGGACGCAACCACCTGTCCGACCTGATGTCGCCCGCGGAAATCGGGCGTCTGGCCGCCGAACGCACCGTGGCCCGCGCGGGCGCGCGCAAGCCGCCGACGGGCGCGTTTCCGGTGGTGTTCGACGAACGCATCTCGTCCAGCCTGATCGGGCATCTGCTGGCCGCCACCAACGGCACCGCCATCGCGCGTGGGGCGTCCTGGGCGCGGGACCTGCTGGGCCAGCAGGTGCTGCCCCGGGGCCTGTCGGTGACGGAAGACCCGCACCGCCCGCGCACCTCCGGGTCGCGTCCCTTCGATGCCGAAGGCCTGCCGACGGCCCGGCGCGACATCGTGGCCGATGGCATGCTGACCGGCTGGACGCTGGACCTTGCCACCGCCCGCAAGCTGGGGCTTCAGTCCACCGCCTCGGCCGCGCGGGGCACCGGCGCGCCACCGTCGCCGTCCAACGGGAACATCGCCCTGACCCAAGGCGCGCAGGACCGCACCGGGCTGCTGCGGGAGATGGGGACCGGCCTGCTTGTCACCTCGATGATCGGCTCCTCGATCAACGCCAATACCGGCGACTATTCGCGTGGCGCGTCGGGCTTCTGGGTCGAGAACGGCGAGATCGCCTATCCGGTCAACGAATGCACCGTCGCGGGCAACCTGCGCGACATGCTGCGCACGCTGGTGCCCGCGAATGACGCCCGCGCGCATCTGAGCCGTGTCGTGCCATCGCTTCTGGTCGAGGGGCTGATCATTGCCGGAGCCTGAGGACGACCTGTCCCTGCTGCTTCGTGCCGCGGCGCGGGCCGGCGATATCGCGCGCAGCTTCTTCGGGCAGGACCCCACCATCTACGACAAGGGCCCGGAAGGCCCGGTGACCGAGGCCGACCTTGCCATCGACGCGATGCTGCACGACGTCCTGCGCCCCGCTCGGCCGGATTACGGCTGGCTGTCCGAGGAAACCGAGGACGGCCCCGGCCGCCTCGCGCGCGAGCATGTGTTCATCTGCGACCCCATCGACGGCACCCGCGCCTTCATCGAGGGCAGCACCAGCTTTTCGCATTCGCTCGCCGTGGCTCGGCGCGGCACGGTCACGGCCGCCGTCGTCTTCCTGCCGATGCGGGACAAGCTCTACGCCGCCTCGGCCGGGGGCGGGGCGACACTGAACGGCGCAGCACTTGCGGTCTCGGACGTCACCGCGCCGCAGGACGCCACGGTGCTGACCACCAAGGCCAACCTGCTGTCCAGCCATTGGCCCCACGGCGTTCCCGCGATCCAGAGGGCCTACCGCCCCTCGCTCGCCTACCGCATGTCACTGGTGGGCGAAGGTCGCTTCGACGCGATGATGACCTTTCGCCCGACATGGGAATGGGACATCGCGGCGGGCGCGCTGATCGTGGCCGAGGCCGGGGGAACGGTGTCGGACGGGCACGGCGGGCCCTTGCGCTTCAACGGCACAAGCGCGCAGGTGGACGGCGTCCTGGCGGCAGCGCCGGGACTGCATGGCGCGCTGATGGGGCTGCGGACGGGTGCCGGGCAGGCGGCAGGATAAACCCCGCCGCAGCGCCACGGGTCTTCAGCGCCCGGAAACCCGGTATACCACCACGTTCAACGGCCCCATCGCCATGATCCGGCTTGCGGAAAACTCCTCCGCCGGGGCGTTGACATGGGCATGGGCCGGGGCGGAAAGCGTCGCAAGCAGGGTGATCAGCAGAAGCGAGACCAAGGCGACAAGGGAAATGCGAAGGATCATGGCGGCTATCGGTTCTTTTTGAAAAGGGGCGGCCGGAACGCGTCTGCCGTCCTGCGTGCTTGCCCCTGAAGCTATGCCCCGTTCCGCCATTGCGCGAGTAAGGCTCCCCTTACCCTCCATCGCCATCGCGCAAGAAATTGCCCCCGCCGCGGGGAGGACGCGACGGGGGCGGAGG
>CAZTUG010000051.1:0-8353 GCA_964615955.1 uncultured Roseicyclus sp. | reverse complement strand
GTTTCGGGGCGGGCTTACCGACCGGAGCCAAGGTCCATTCCGGACACGTCGGTGATGCCCCTCGAACCTGCGCTCGGTCCGGCAAGGCCGGAGCCGGTATTCGTTGCGCCCCTGGACGAGGCCTGCGCCGGGGCCGTTGCGGCGGCCAGCGTGGCGGTGACGGCAAGGGTGGCGATCAGGGCGGTCAGGGTGCGGGTCATGGCGTGTGTTCTCCGGCATGGTGGTCGGTGTTTCGTCATGCCCTCAACCTACGCTGGCCCGACACCCGGCGCGATTGCGGGAAACCCTACCCTGCCGGGCCTCGGAGGTAAGGGTATCCCGCCCATATCGCCGCTATCGCCGCACTCGCATGCCTTGACCCTCCCCCCCCGGCCATCCATAGGGTGCGCGCCAAGACCCATCCCGCGATCCAGTGACCGGAGAATTCCCATGGCCCAACGCCTGCACCTTGTCTTTGGCGGCGAATTGATCGACCCGCAGAAGACCGAATTCGTTGACGTGAACGCTATCCACATGGTCGGCATGTTTCCCGACTACGCCTCGGCCCACGCGGCCTGGAAGGCAGAGGCGATGCGCACCGTGGACAATGCGCAGATGCGCTACTTCATCGCCCATATCCATCGCCTGCGCGACGAAAGCGTCGAAGCCTCGCCCACCGAAGAACTCGGCGGCTGACGCAGCCCCATGGCCCGGACACGCACGGCCTGTTCCCCATTGCTCGGCCTCTACCTCGCGTGGTCCGCCCGGGGCGCGCGGGCCTTTGCCGAACGCAAGCTGCGTGAACGGGTGGAGGCCGGCAAGGAAGACCCCGCGCGCCTTGACGAGCGGCGCGGGATCGCCGGGCGGCCCCGTCCGGACGGGCCGCTGCTGTGGTTCCATGCCGCCAGCGTGGGCGAATCACTGGCGCTGCTGGAGCTGATCCGCCGCCTGCTGGACAACCGCGAAGATCTCCATGTCCTGATCACCACCGGCACCGTCACCTCCGCCGCGCTGATGGCCGACCGTCTGGCCGACCGCGCCATCCACCAGTTCGCGCCGCTGGATGCGAAACCCTTCGTCGCCGCGTTCCTCGACCATTGGCGCCCCGATGTGGCGATCTGGACGGAGTCCGAGCTTTGGCCGACGCTGGTGGTGGAAACCGATGCGCGCGGGGTGCCGATGTTGCTGCTGAACGCGCGCATGTCGCGCGCCAGCCACGACAGGTGGCGCTTCGCGCGGGGTGTCATCCGCAACCTTCTGGGCCGCTTCCGCGCGGCGCTGGTGCAGGACAATGCCACGATGGGCTATCTGCGCCGGCTGGGAATGCCCGCCGACCGGATGAAGGTGCTGGGCACGTTGAAGGAAGGGGCCGCCGCCCTGCCCTGCAACGAGGCCGAGCGCGCCGCGATCGCCGCCGACCTTGCGGGGCGGCCGGTCTGGCTGGCGGCCTCCACCCATCCGGGCGAGGAAAAGCTGGTCTTGCAGGCCCACAGGCTGGCGCGGCGATCGTCGCCCCGGCTGCTGCTGGTGCTGGTGCCGCGCCACCCCGATCGCGGTGACGAGATCGCGGCGATGTTGCAAGCCGACGGCTGGCGCTTCACCCGCCGCGCGGCGGGCGAGGAACCGGACGAGGAAGCCGCCGTCTACCTGGCCGACACCATGGGCGAACTTGGCCTGTGGTATCGCCTTGCGCCGATCAGCTTCGTGGGCGGATCGCTGGCCTCGGTCGGCGGGCACAACCCGTTCGAACCCGCGGCCCTTGGATCGGCCATCCTGCACGGGCCCTACGTGGCGAATTTCGCCGAGATCTATCGCCGTCTGGCCGAGGCGGGCGCGGCGCGGCTGGTTTCCTCGCCCGAGAAACTGGCGGGCGAGGTGGCGCAATTGCTCAGCCCCGATCAGGCGGCGACGATGGCGTCGGGGGCGTGGCAGGTGATCTCGGACGGGGCGGACGTGACGGACCGGGCGCTGGCGTTGGTCCTCGACACACTGGACGCGGCAGGGGCCGGGGCGGCGTCTGCCCCCGGCCTCGCACCTGCCCCGGCACCAGGTCCCGAACCGGAAACGGGGCGCTGATGCGCGCGCCGGGGTTCTGGCACGGACCGGCAGGACTGGCCGCGCACCTGCTGGGCCCGCTCGGAGCGCTCTACGCGGCAGGCACCGCGCGGCGGCTGGCGCAGGGCGCACGCGCGCGGGTCGGCGTGCCGGTGATCTGCGTCGGCAACATCAACGCGGGCGGCACCGGCAAGACACCCACTGTCATCGCGCTGGCCGAACGCTTGCGCGCGCGCGGTGTTGCGGCCCATGCGGTGACGCGCGGCTATGGCGGCACGCAAGCCGCGCCGCTGCGCGTGCGGGAATTGAAGCATCGGGCCGCGCAGGTGGGGGACGAGGCGTTGCTTCTGGCGGCCTTCCTGCCCACCTGGGTGGCCATCGACCGGGCGGCGGGCGCGCGGGCCGCCGTCGCCGCCGGGGCGCAGGCAATCGTGCTCGATGACGGGTTCCAGAACCCCGATCTTGCCCATGGCCTGTCGCTGGTGGTGGTCGATGCGTGGCGCGGCTTCGGCAATGGACGGGTAATCCCGGCGGGCCCCCTGCGGGAGCCGGTCGCCGCAGGCCTTGCACGCGCCGACATGCTGCTGAGCATCGGGCCGACGCAAGCGCAGGCCCGCTTCGCGGCGACATGGGGCGACATCGTGCGGCTGCCACACCTGACCGGCACGCTGGAGCCCTTGCCCACCGGCCTGCCGCTGGCGGGCGTGAAGGTGCTGGCCTTCGCCGGAATCGGGCACCCGGAAAAGTTCTTCCAGACCCTGCGCGGATTGGGGGCCGACGTGCTGGCAACCCATGCGCTGGCCGATCACCAGCCATTGAGCGATGCCCTGATGGTGCGTCTCCTGCGCGAAGCCGCCATGGCGGGCGCGCAGGTGGTCTGCACCGAAAAGGACGCGGTGCGCCTGTCGCCTGCATATCGCGCGCGGGTGATGACGGTGCCGGTGCGCTTGCGGATAGACGATTGGAGCGCTCTGGATGCGGCGCTTGACCGGGTATTGAGCGGCGGGGCGGCGGCGGGGTGAACCTCGCCCTACGGGGTGGGGCGAGGCCGCGTCTGTCCGCGATCGGGCGCGCGGGTGGCGAGCTTTGGATGAGTTTTCTTGCCAAGATGAA
Organism: uncultured Roseicyclus sp.; assembly: GCA_964615955.1. Taxonomy (GTDB): domain Bacteria; phylum Pseudomonadota; class Alphaproteobacteria; order Rhodobacterales; family Rhodobacteraceae; genus Gymnodinialimonas. The sequence goes on along the minus strand of CAZTUG010000051.1, from coordinate 5,206 downwards.
AAGGCGCTCGCGCCAGGCGGAGACCGGGCGCGCGGTGGTTCGGGTCAGCCCGCCGCTTCGAGCGCCGCGTCGATCCGCGCCTGCATGTCGGCGAAGCTCATGTTGCCGGTCAATTCGCCGTTGATGACGAAGGAGGGGGTGCCAGGGATTTCGTGCTCGGCCATATGTGCCTCGTAATTGGCGATCATCGCCTCGGCCATGGCGGCATCGGTCATGCAGGCATCGAGTTCCGCGTTGGCAAGGCCTGCGGTGCGACCGATGCGGCGCAGGTTCTCGGCGATCTCCGCCGGGGCGCCTTGGGTCCAGTCGCCTTGCTGTTCGTAGATCATATCGACAATGCCGAAATAGCGCAGCGGCCCGCCGCAGCGCGCCATCATCGCGGCCCAGAGGCCGTAGCGGTCGAAATAGACCTCGCGGTAGATGAAGTTGATCAGCCCCGGGTCGATGTAGGTCGCTTGCAATTGCGGCATCACGTTCTGGTGGAAGCTGCGGCAATGCGGGCAGGTGAAGCTGGCATATTCGATCACGGTCACCGCCGCGTCGGGATTGCCTTTCGACATCTCCATGACCTCTGGCAGGTCGGCGGGGTCGGTCGCGTCCTGTGCATTGGCCGGGGTGAAGGGCGTCAGCGGCAATGGCGATTGCGCCGGACCGCCCTGGCCCTGCCACAGCAGGTAGCCGCCTGCACCCAACGCACCGGCGCCGCCCAACAACAAGGTTCTGCGTTGCATCGTGATCTCCTCAATTCGTCTGTTTCGATATGATGTTACCGGCCAGTTTGCGCAAGGCATCGCGCAGTTCGGCGCTTTCGATATGGTCGAGGGGCGCCGTCGCCTGCGCCAGACGGGCCGGATCCGGGGCGGGGCGGGCAGCGGGCGCGCGCGCCGCGAAGGCCACCTGCCCCTCGGCGAACCCGGTCGGCGCGGTCTGGGTGACGATCACGTCCTTGATCGCAGAATAGCCGTAGCAGGCATTCACCCGCGCGATGATCGTGGCGCGCGCCATTTCCAGCAGCGGCGCCTTGGCCCCGGTGGTCAACACCACCAGCGTGCCGCCGATGCCGCGCCCGTATCTGATCTTCACCGGCACGGCCATGGCCGCGACGTCCGGTCCGACGATCTCGGCCCAATGGGTCAGCAGCTTGGTCTCGGCGAAGCCGCGTTTTTCGGCCGGGCTGCGCAATTCCGCGCCGACCAGCGTCACAGCCTTCTCGAACCCGCGCTTGCGGCGGGGATTGGCATGGGGCGGTTGCGGCTGGCGGCTGGCCATGGGTTGATCCTTTCGCTGGGCGCACTCTATGCGTTCCGGGGATGCTAACCAATAGCAAGCGGATGGAAGAGGATAACGGGTGCGTGAGAGAGACCTGAGCGGCGCATTGCTGGACTGGTACGGCACCCATGCCCGGACCCTGCCATGGCGCGTGCCGCCGGGCAGCGACCGGGTGCCCGATCCCTATCGGGTCTGGTTGAGCGAGATCATGTTGCAGCAGACCACCGTGGCGGCGGTGACCGCCTATTTCGAGCGGTTCACGGCGCTTTGGCCCACCGTCTCCGAGCTTGCGGCGGCGCCCGACGCGGCGGTCATGGCCGAATGGGCGGGCCTGGGATATTACGCCCGCGCCCGCAACCTGCTGAAATGCGCACGGGTGGTGGTGGGCGAGCATGGCGGCCGCTTTCCGGCGACGGAGGCGGCGCTTCTGACCCTTCCCGGCATCGGTCCCTACACCGCGGCGGCCATCGCCGCCATCGCCTACCAGCAGCCCGCGCCGGTGATGGATGGCAATATCGAGCGTGTCATGGCGCGGCTCTTCGCGGTGGAAGAGCCCTTGCCGGGCTGCAAACCGACGCTCAAGGCCCATGCGGCGCGGCTGACGCCCGCGCAGCGCCCCGGCGACCATGCCCAGGCGCTGATGGATCTGGGCGCCACGATCTGCACGCCGAAATCGCCCGCCTGCGGGATCTGCCCCCTGCTGCGGGGCTGTGCTGCGCGGGCGCGGGGGATCGCGGCGGAAGTGCCGCGCAAGGCTCCGAAGCCGGCCAAGCCGGTGCGGTCGGGCTTCGTGTATGTCGCGCGCCGCGCCGACGGGGCGATCCTGCTTGAGACGCGGCCCGATCGCGGGCTTCTGGGCGGCATGCTGGCCTTTCCGACCTCCGACTGGTCCGACGCGCCGACCGAGGATGCCCCGCTTGACGCCGATTGGCGCGATCCGGGGCTGGAGGTGCGCCACACCTTCACGCATTTCCACCTGCGCCTCGGCCTCCGCCTTGCCGAGGTGCCGCGCGATGCCGCACCCCGGCGGGGCGAATTCCACGACAGGGCCCTGTTTCGGCCATCCTCCCTGCCTACCTTGATGCGCAAGGCCTTCGATCTGTCGCAGGGCGCGCGGCGTCGCGATTGACGGAAGCCGAATTTGGCCCGAGAACCGGAGCCAGACCCGGAGCCATGGATCATGCAAGCTGCGACCCCGACCCCTCTGCCGCGCGCCGCGCCGTTCTGGCTGTCGCTGACGCTGATCCCGCTGGCCTGGCTTGGCGCCTGGGGGGGCGGGCTCTGGATCGCGGTGCTGCCGCTGACGGCATGGTATCTGCTTCCCTTGATCGATGTGCTGGTCAGTAACCAGCTTCTCAATCCCAATCCCGAAACGCCCCATGACCGGCTTGGCTGGTATCGCCTGGTGACGCTGATCTGGGTGCCGGTTCAGTTCGTCACGCTCTTCGGGATCCTGGGCTGGGTGACGCGATCCGATCACCTGACCACCGGCGAGGAGGCGGCACTGTTCCTGACCCTCGGCGTCATCTCGGGCGCGGTCGGGATCAATTACAGCCACGAACTGATGCACCAGCGCGCGCGGCTTGACCGCTGGATGGGCGATATCCTGTTGGCGATGGTGCTCTATTCGCATTTCCGATCCGAACATCTGCAGGTCCATCACCGCCATGTCGGCACCCCGCGCGATGCCGTCACGGCGCGCTACAACGAGGGGTTCTTCCGCTTCTTCGCCCGCGTGCTGCGCCAATGCGCGGTCTCTGCCTTCCGGGCCGAGGCGGCGATGCTGGCGCGCAAGGGGCTGCCGTGGCACCACCGCTCCAACCCGTTCTGGCGCTATGCCGCGCTGCAACTGGGCTTCGTGGCCCTGGCGCTGCTGGTGGGCGGAGCCTGGGGCGTGGTGCTGTTCCTGCTGCAGGCCTTCGTTGCGATCTGGCATCTGGAGCTGGTCAACTACATCGAACATTACGGCCTGACCCGCCGCTACCTTGGCGAGGGAAAGTACGAGCATGTGCTGCCGCGCCACAGCTGGAACGCGACGCAGCGGGTCTCCAACTGGATGCTGATCAACCTGCAGCGCCATTCCGATCACCATTACAAGCCCGACCGCCCATACCCCCTGTTGCAGACCTACACCGAGGCGGAGGCGCCGCAACTGCCCTACGGCTATGGCGTGATGGGGCTCATGGCCATGATCCCGCCGCTTTGGCGACGGCGGATGAACCCGCGCGTCCGGGCCTGGCGCAAACGCTACTACCCGGAGATCACGGACTGGTCGGCCTATGATCGGGGGCTGCCGCCGCTGCCGCGGTAGGCCCTGGTTTCGCCGCGCGCTGCGCGCCCGGCGACCGGCCGGGGGACTGCCGTCCCCCGGACCCCCTGCGAGTATTTCGGGATAGATGAAGGGGCGATCAGCGTTGCAGCGCCGGGGTGCGGTGGATATGGGCGCCGGTTTCCGCTTCGGTCACGAGGAAATCCGCCACGTCGGCGCGGTTGATGAGGCCGTTGCGCCAGGCTTCCTTCTCCACCAGAACCTTGTATCGGCCGCTTTTGCGGTTGTCGCTGAGGATACCGGGGCGCGCGATGGTCCAGTCCAGGCCGCTGTCGCGGATCAACTGTTCCTGCCGATCCTTGTCGGCATAGGCGCGGCCCAGGAAAACCTTCTGGGCAAGCCGTTCGGGGGTGGAGAGTTTTTCGGACGACTCACCCGCGCCGAAGCCGGTGACGGTGAGCAGCCGCGTGATGCCGGCCGCCTTCATCGCCGCGATCAGCACGCGGGTGGCGTCGGAGAACAGCGTCGTGGGCTTCAGCACGCGCAGGTCGCGCGGCACCCCGAGGGTCAGGATCACCGCGTCGGCGCCCTCGATGGCGCGCGCGACATCCTCGGGCGCGGTGGCATCGCCGTCGATGGCGGTGAAGCCCGGCGCCTCGATCCCGGCTTTCGACATGCTGCGCGCCATGGCGCGGACCGCGTGGCCACGCAACAGCGCTTCGTCGACGGCGCGGCGGCCGATGCCACGGCTTGCGCCGATGATGGTGAGTTTCATGGGTCGGCACCTCCTGCGACTGGAGATAGGAGGGCAACGCGTCCGGTCCAACATGCGCCATTGAAAAAGCCCGCCGATCCGTCGCCGGAAGCGGGAACGCTCCGAGGGACGGGCCGGCGGGGAGGTGGCCCGCGCTTCGCGGCACACGGTCGCGCGGGCGGCAAGATCTGGGCCAGGGCGCACGCGCGGTGCAGTAGCGATCGCGATCGCGGTCGCGGGGCCCCGGTCATTCCTGGTGTCGGATCGGGGCTGCCTCAGCCCTCCATCTCGGCGCGGATCTGCTGGCGCAACACGTCGATGGAGACCTGTTGCCCGTCGCGCTTGAAATGCCAGTAGGTCCAGCCGTTGCACGACGGCGCGCCCTCAAGCTCGGCACCGACCTGGTGGATGGAGCCCTTGACCGCGTCGGCGATCAGGGTGCCATCGGCGCGCACTTTCGCCTGTTGCCCGCGCGGACTTGTCAGCATCTCGCCGGGGCGCAACAACCCGCGTTCGACCAATTGGCCGAAGGGCACGCGCGGCTCGGCGCGTTTCGATCCGGTGACCTCCAGCGCCGACTTGTCGAACTTGCGCACCTTCGCAAGCCGCTTCTCGGCGACCTCGCGATAGGCGGCCTCGCGCTCGATCCCGATGAAATCGCGGCCCAGCATCTTGGCCACCGCGCCGGTGGTGCCCGTGCCGAAAAACGGGTCCAGCACCACGTCGCCGGGTTTGGTGGAGCCGACGAGGATGCGATGCAGCAACGCCTCGGGCTTCTGGGTCGGATGGGCCTTGTCGCCCTTCTCGTCCTTCAACCGCTCGCCGCCATTGCAGATCGGCAGGACCCAGTCCGAGCGCATCTGCACGCCTTCGTTCAGCGCCTTCAGCGCCTCGTAGTTGAAGGTGTATTTCGC
>CAZTUG010000050.1:0-24264 GCA_964615955.1 uncultured Roseicyclus sp. | reverse complement strand
GGGTCGGGGGGCGGGTCGGGGCGTTCGCCACGGGGTTTTCCGCTTTTCGCCCCAATTTCACCACCTTCGCGGCCCATCACGGCACCGGATCAAACCGTCCTGAGCGGCGGCAAACGAGGATTTCGGGCACATCGCCCGGCACGGCAATACTGGAGGCCCGCGTGGCGAACCATTGGTTTCAGAACAACGAGGACGGTGCCGTCACGGTGGACTATGTCGTCGTGATGGCCGTGCTGGTGGGCCTGGGCGCAGCCATTTCCGACATGGCGAACGGGGGGCTGAACACCCATTCCGGCAATTTGCAGGGCGAGCTTCAGAACGGCATTTTCGAGACGGCCTGGGACAACGATCTGGCGGTGCAGCCCGACACCGGCGCGGGCGAGACTTGCACCGGCGGCAACAGTTGCGATCCGGGAACCGGGACTGGCGGGGGCGATCCGACAAACCCCGATCCGGTCGATCCCGATCCGGTGGCCCCCGATCCGGTGGACCCGGACCCCGTCGATCCCGATCCGGTGGCCCCCGATCCGGTGGACCCCGATCCGGTGGACCCGGACCCCGTCGATCCCGACCCGGTCGATCCCGATCCGACGACCAATCCGCCCGATGCCAGCCCGCCTGCCGCGGGGTGTCCCAACACGGCCTATTACGGTGTGCCGATCGTCTCGGACGGATCGGATTTCGGAAACAGCAACGATTACACGCTGCGCACCACCGGATATACCAACATCCAGTCCTGCAGCGGTCTGCCGCGCAATCGCGGCTTCTTCGACGCCAACCCGTCCTACACGCTGTTCCTGTCCGACATGGACCAGTTGAGGCGGGTGCAGTTCCTGATCGAGTCGGCAACCTGCGACACGACGCTGTTGATCCGCACCGAGAGCGGCACCTACTATTTCAACGACGATTACAACTACCCCAACCACCTGCGGTCCCGGTTGCGCTTCACCAACCCGTCGGTACTGAACGGGCGGGTCGATGTCTGGATCGGCGGCTATAACCCGGGCAGTTGCAACTCGACGCTGGAGATCCGCGAATACTGATCGCAGCCGGGTTTGAGCCTTGCGCCCTGCTGAAGACGGCGGTGCCGGTCCACGGACGGGCGCCGCCGTCTTGCGTTGCGCAACCCGGGCACCTGCTGTAGCTCGATGGGCACGTGGATTTCGAAGGAGCCGCCGATGACCCGAGCTTTCATCTTCCCCGGACAGGGGGCGCAGACCATCGGCATGGGGCGCGATCTGGCGGAGGCCTGTCCGGCGGCCCGCGCGGTCTTCCAGGAGGTTGACGATGCACTGGGCGAGTCGCTGTCGGCGCTGATCTGGACCGGCGAGATCGAGACGCTGACGCTGACCCGCAACGCGCAGCCGGCGCTGATGGCGACCTCGCTGGCCGCCATGGCCGCCTTGCGGGCCGAGGGCGTGGAGGTGACGGCGGCCGCTTATGTGGCGGGGCATTCGTTGGGCGAATATTCGGCGCTCTGCGCGGCGGGGAGCCTGAGCCTTGGCGATACCGCGCGGCTGCTGCGGCTGCGGGGCGAGGCGATGCAGGCGGCGGTGCCGGCGGGGCAGGGCGCGATGGCCGCGATCCTCGGCCTGGACTTCGCCACCGTGGCGGAGGTGGCGCAGGAGGCCGCCCATGGCGATGTTTGCGCGGCCGCAAACGACAACGACCCGGCGCAGGTGGTCATCTCGGGGCATCTGGCCGCGGTGGAGCGGGCCTGCGAGATCGCAAGGGCGCGCGGTGCCAAGCGGGCGTTGATGCTGCCGGTCTCGGCGCCGTTTCACTGCGCGCTGATGACACCGGCCGCCGAGGCGATGGCCCGGGCGCTGGCGCAGGTCGACATGCAGGCGCCGCTGGTGCCGCTGGTGGGCAACGTGATGGCCAGCGCCGAAAGCTCGGTCGAGGTGATCCGCGCCAACCTTGTCGACCAGGTCACCGGGCGCGTGCGCTGGCGCGAGAGCGTCGCATGGATGGCGGCGCAGGGCGTGGCGCAGACCTACGAGATCGGCGCGGGCAAGGCCCTGTCGGGCATGGTCAAGCGCATCGACCGCACGGTGGAGACGGCGACCGTGGGCACTGCGGACGAGGTCGCCAGGGCCGCCGCGGCGATCAATGGACAGCAAGACGGATAGCAGGACGGAGGAACGCAGATGTTTGATCTGACAGGGAAATGTGCGTTGGTTACCGGCGCTTCGGGCGGGATCGGGGCCGCGATCGCGCGCGACCTGCACGGCGCGGGGGCCATCGTGGGCCTTTCCGGCACGCGGGTGGAGCCGCTGAAGGCGCTGGCGGCCGAACTGGGCGCCCAAGGCACGGGCCGCGCCCATGTGCTGCCCTGCGACCTGGGCGACGCCGATGCGGTGGAGGCCCTGCCCAAGACCGCCATCGCGGCGATGGGGAGGCTCGATATCCTCGTGAACAATGCCGGCATCACGCGCGACAACCTGTTCATGCGGATGTCGGACGACGAATGGGCCAGCGTGCTGGAGGTCAACCTGACCTCGACCTTCCGGCTGTGCCGGGCCAGCTTGCGCGGCATGATGAAGGCGCGCTGGGGGCGGATCGTGAATGTCTCGTCCGTGGTGGGCACAACGGGCAATCCGGGGCAGGCGAATTACGCGGCCTCCAAGGCGGGCATGGTGGGGATGTCGAAATCGCTGGCCTATGAGGTTGCGAGCCGGGGCATCACGGTGAACTGCATCGCGCCGGGCTTCATCGAAACGGCGATGACCGACAAGCTGACCGAGGATCAGAAGGGCAAGATCCTGGGCCAGATCCCGGCGGGCCGGATGGGCACCGCGGCGGAGGTCGCGGCGGCGGCCCTGTTCCTGTCCAGTGCCGAGGCCGGCTACCTGACCGGCACCACGCTGCATGTGAACGGGGGCATGGCGATGGTGTGACGGGTGGCCCTTGGGCGTTGACCTTACGTCAGAAAGGCGGGTCCGGGGCATTGCCAAGGCCGCGACATATGCTATAGGCGGCGCGAGAATTGCCGGGGGAACCTGTTCCTCCGGATCGACCTTCACATCTCTGTCGGGGTGGTGGGAGGCACTGAGTGGCTGGACCGGCAGGATAGAAACACGGGTAGCCCATCATGGGCCTGCACCCTGAAGACCATGAGGATTCCATTATGAGCGACATCGCTGACCGCGTGAAAAAGATCGTTGTTGAGCACCTGAGTGTGGACGAGGAGAAGGTGCAGCCGCAGGCCTCCTTCATCGACGATCTGGGCGCGGATTCGCTCGACACCGTCGAGTTGGTCATGGCGTTCGAGGAAGAATTCGGCATCGAGATCCCCGACGACGCTGCGGAAACGATCCAGACGTTCGGCGACGCGGTAAAGTTCATCACCGAAGCGAAGTAAGCGTATCGGCGCAAGGTTTGGCGCAAGGCCTGGCGGCGTTCGGAGCGATCCGGGCGCCGCTATTGTTTTGGCGCCGGGTGTGTCGCGCCGGGTGTGTCGCGCGGGTCTTGCGTGATGCGCGGGCCGCTTGGGCCGCGCGGGCGCATCGGGCAGGACGGATCAGGATGTCGCCGCGCGTGCCGCGCGGGCGACGGGTGCGAGGGGGGAAGGCCCCCCTCGCGCTCCCCCATGGCGCTTTGGGGCGAGGGCGGTGCGTTCCGGTATCGGCTGTGGATGTGGCCGTGTCGGAGTGAGTATTTCCGGATAGATGAAGGCGAAGCGGCGCGGCCTTGCCGATGACGCGGCATGGCTTTTGCGGTGAAGGGGCGCGCGGGGATTGCGCCATGTCGTGCCTTTCCGGTAATTGAATGCGCAAAGACCGAGAAAAGGGGACGAGGGCATGCGGCGAGTGGTTGTGACGGGGCTTGGGCTGGTAACGCCTTTGGCCTGCGGGGTGGAAGAGACCTGGATCCGGCTTCTTGCCGGAACATCGGGCGCGGGTCCGATCACGCGGTTCGATCCCACCGGCTTCGGGACCACCTATGCCTGCGAGTTGCCGCGCGGCGACGGCACCGGCGGCACGTTCAATCCCGATGACTGGATGGAGCCGAAGGAGCAGCGCAAGGTCGATGATTTCATCCTCTACGGCGTGGCGGCGGCGGTTCAGGCGGTCCGCGATGCGGGCTGGGAGCCGACCGACACGGCAAGCCTGGAGCGGACCGGTTGCCTGATCGGATCGGGCATCGGGGGGTTGTCGTCGATCGCCGACACGTCGCTGGTGTTGGCCGAGCGCGGGCCGCGCCGGGTGTCGCCGTTCTTCGTGCCGGGGGCGTTGATCAACCTGATTTCGGGTCAGGTCTCCATCCGGTTCGGGTTCAAGGGGCCGAACCATTCGGTCGTCACGGCCTGTTCGACCGGGGCCCATGCCATCGGCGACGCCGCGCGCCTGATCGCGTTCGACGATGCGGATGTGATGGTGGCGGGCGGCGCGGAAAGCGCCATCTGCGCCATCGGGATCGCGGGGTTCAATGCCTGCAAGGCGCTGTCCACCAAGCGGCCGGATGAGCCGCACAAGGCGTCGCGCCCATGGGACGTGGATAGTGACGGCTTCGTCATGGGCGAGGGCGCGGGCATGGTCGTGCTGGAGGAATACGAGCATGCGAAGGCGCGCGGTGCGACGATCCATGCCGAGATCCTGGGTTATGGCCTGTCGGGCGATGCGCATCACATCACCGCCCCGCCGCCCGATCACGAGGGCGCGGAGCGGGCGATGCGGGCGGCGTTGAAGCGCGCCGGGCTGCCGCCGTCGGCGGTGGATTACGTGAACGCCCATGGCACCTCGACCATGGCGGACACGATCGAGCTGGGTGCGGTGGAACGGGTGATGGGGGCGCATGCGGGCCAGTTGCGCATGTCCTCGACCAAGTCGATGACCGGGCACCTGCTGGGCGCGGCGGGCGCGATCGAGGCGATCTTCTCGATCCTGGCGATCCGCGACAACGTGGCGCCGCCGACGATCAACCTCGATACCCCGGCGCGGGAGACGGCGATCAACCTGTGTGCCAATGCCCGGCAGGAGGGAGAGATCAATATCGTGCAATCGAACTCGTTCGGGTTCGGGGGCACCAATGCGTGCCTGATCATGGGACGGGTCTAGGGCCATGTGGAAGCATGTTGCCGCCAACGGATTGTCGTTGCTGATCGTCGTGCTGATCGCGGCGGCGGCGGCGCTGGGCTGGGGGCAGCGGCAATGGGTGTCGGAGGGACCGCTGGAGACGGCGGCCTTCTTCGAGGTGGAGCAGGGCGACACCCTGGCCCGCGTGTCGGAACGGCTGGAGGCGGCGGGGGCGATCCGGTCGGCGGCGGTGTTCCGGGTCGCCACGCGGGCAGCGGACCGCTCGGGCGATCTGCGGTTCGGCAGTTACGAGATCCCGGCGGGCGCCAGCATGGCGCAGGTGCTGGATATCGTGACGGCGGGCGGGCCGTCGTCGTTCCGGTATCGCGCGACCTACGTGTTGCGGAACTCGGGCACCGGCGAGGTGCGCCTGGCCGAGCGGAACCCCACCACGGGAGAGATCGAGGAACTGGCGCGCTTCGCGTACGAGGACGGCATCGCGCCGGAATATGCAGCGCTGCTGGAGGCGGGCACGCCGATGCAATACCTTCTGGTCATCCCGGAGGGACTGACAAGCTGGCAGATCGTCGAAGGCTTGCGGGCGGCGGATTTCCTGGAGGGCGAGATCGTGGATGTGCCCGCCGAGGGGACGCTGGCGCCCACCACCATCGACGTGACGCGGGGCGAGAACCGCCTGGAGCTGCTGGCCGAGATGTCGGCGGCGCAGGCGCGGATCCTGGCCGAGGCCTGGGAGAACCGGGCGGAGGGATTGCCGGTTTCGACGCCGGAGGAGGCGCTGATCCTGGCCTCGATCATCGAGAAGGAGACCTCGGTGCCCGAGGAGCGGGGCCGTGTCGCCAGCGTCTTCGTGAACCGCCTGAACCAGGGCATCCGGTTGCAGACCGACCCGACGGTGATTTACGGCGTGACCAACGGGCGCGGCATCCTGGGACGCGGGCTGCGGCAATCGGAGCTGCGCGCCGAGACGCCGTGGAACACCTACGTGATCGACGGCCTGCCGCCGACGCCCATCGCCAATCCGGGCCGCGATGCGATCGAGGCGGCGCTGAACCCGGACGAGACCGATTTCATCTTCTTCGTGGCCGACGGGACCGGCGGCCATGCCTTTGCCGAGACGCTGGAGGAGCATAACCGCAACGTCGCGCGCTGGCGCGAGATCGAGGCGGAGCGCGGCAGCGGGAACTGAGCCCTCGCGCGCCATGGGACGGGCCGCAGGGGGCGGCGGGCCCATTCGTCCGTGATGTCTTGCCCCCCGGGCCGCAAGCGGGCCGGAAGGGTCTGGGGACGGTCGGGCGTGCGGGTATTGCAGGATAGATCACGGAGGCTGGACGCCATGCCGGACCGGGCGGCGGGACCAAGCCCTTGATTTCGCTTGTGCGGCGCGCGCGAGGTTAACGATGTGTTAGCGCGGGGTGCGCGCGTTAACCGTTTGAAAACAAAAAACTTATTGACCCACCGAACGCCCCATGGCACCTATTGTGACACGCTGGATGATGTGGGTAAACGGCCCCGGGGGTAACGCTCCGATGGCCGTTTTTTTGTGGCCGGGTGAGGCGGGGCAGCAATGCCGCGACGGCCGCATCAATCGCAAGGTGCCCGCATGCTGCTCGTGACCGGGAGTTTCCACGGACACGGGGTTCTGACCATGACGACGATCAAGACATCTGAACGCGATGACATCCGCGCCGAAGAGGTGGTTCTTCAGGCGCAGGATGCATTCGATCGCGCGGTGCGGGCTTTGCAGGAAAGCTGTCACAAGCTGGAAAGCAAGCCGGAAACCGGAGAAGGCGACGTGATGAAGATGGTGCGCCAGATGAATGGCGCCTTCATCCACGCCATGGAATTGCGGGAGAAAGCACGTGAAGCAGGGAGTAAACGCTTTGGCGCAAGCGGGACTGGACGGCTCGACCTTGATGCCGCGCGAGCTGAGATCGGGCTCCGCCTGGCTTGCCTGCGTGGATCAGGCGAAGGAGACTGAGTTCCTTGCGGGGCTGAGTGACGAGGCCCTGGCCGCGTTGCCGTGGCTCTTCGAGTTCTGGGCCTTGCCGCATCAGTTGCCGCCGGATGGCGACTGGACGACCTGGGTTGTTCTGGGGGGACGTGGCGCGGGCAAGACGCGGGCGGGCGCCGAATGGGTGCGCTCGATGGTGGAGGGCGGAACGCCCGAGGCCCCCGGCCGCGCCTGCCGGGTGGCGCTGGTGGGCGAGACCTATGACCAGGCGCTGGCGGTGATGGTGAAGGGGGAGAGCGGGCTGATTGCCTGCTCTCCGCCGGACCGGGTGCCGCGCTGGGTGGCGGGCGAGCGGCGGCTGGTCTGGCCGAACGGCGCGGAGGCGCGGCTGTATTCGGCCCATGACCCGGAGGCGCTGCGGGGGCCGCAATTCGACCTCGCGTGGTCCGATGAACTCGCGAAGTGGCCCAAGGCGCAGGACACGTGGGACATGCTGCAATTCGGCCTGCGGCTGGGCGCGCATCCGCAGCAGGTGGTGACGACGACGCCGCGCAACGTGGCGGTCCTGAAGGAGTTGCTGGTGCGGACCGACGTGGCCCATAGCCACGCGCCGACGGAGGCCAACAGCGCCTATCTGGCGAAGTCCTTCCTGAAGGAGGTGCGCGCACGCTATGGCGGCTTGCGCCTGGGGCGGCAGGAGTTGGACGGCGTGCTGCTGGACGATGTCGACGGCGCGCTGTGGACGCGGGCCGAGATCGACGCGGGTCGGGTGCGCGCGGTGCCGGACGGCGCGCGTGTGATCGTCGCCGTCGATCCGCCGGTGACGGGCCATGCCGGATCGGATGCCTGCGGGATCGTGGTGGTCGGCATCATCGAGACCGGCGATCCGGCCGAGTGGCATGCGGTGGTGATCGAGGATTGCACGGTTCAGGCGGTATCGCCGAAATCCTGGGCCGAGGCGGCCTCGGCCGCCTATCACCGGCACGGTGCGGCGCGGATGGTGGCCGAGGTCAACCAGGGCGGAGACCTGGTGGAAACGATGATGCGGCAGGTCGATCCGACGGTGAATTACCGCGCGGTGCGGGCCTCGGTCGGCAAGGTGGCACGGGCCGAGCCGGTGGCCGCGCTTTACGAACAGGGGCGGGTGCGGCACCTGGGCGTGCTGGCCGCGCTGGAAGACGAGATGTGCCGGATGGCGCTGACCGGATACGAGGGCCAGGGCTCTCCGGACCGGGTCGACGCGCTGGTCTGGGCCTTGACGGAGGGGATGCTTGTCCCCGCCGGAAAGCGGTTGAACCCCGCGATCCGCAGACTTTGACGACATCGACAGGCGCGCGTGAGGCGCGCTTTGACGGGCGCGCGTGAGGCGCGCTTTGACGGGCGCGCGTGAGGCGCGCTTTGACGACATCGACAGGCGTGCGTGAGGCGCGCTTTGAACGGGGGCCTTTCCCAGGCTGCCCGGTCTTCATCCATTGCTTGAGGAGAGACGCATATGGCCTTTGATTTCCTGAAGAAATCGGCGCCGGCCGCGCCAGAGGCCAAGGCCTCGGCCAGTGCCAAGCTGGCGGTCTGGGGATCGTCCGGCCGCGTGGTCTGGAGCCCGCGGGACGTGGGTTCGCTGACCAGGAACGGGTTTCTTGGCAATCCGGTCGGGTTCCGTTCGATCAAGGTGATCTCGGAGGCCGCCGCCGCGCTGCCGATCATCTGCCGCGATGCGGACCGCCGCTATGACACGCATCCGCTGCTGGCGTTGCTGTCGCGTCCCAATGGCGGCCAGTCCCGCGCCGACCTGCTGGAAGCGGCCTTCGCGCAACTGCTGTTGTCGGGCAACGCCTATTTCGAGGCGCTGATGCCGGAGGCGGGGATGCCGGCGGAGTTGCATGTGCTGCGGTCGGACCGGATGAACCTGGTGCCGGGGGCGGATGGCTGGGCCAAGGCCTATGACTATTCGGTGGGCTCGAAGACGCATCGCTTCCCGGCGGAGCTGATCTGCCACATCCGCAACTTCCACCCGCAGGATGATCATTACGGGCTGGCGCCGATCCAGGCGGCGGCGACGGCGATCGACGTCCACAATTCGGCCGCGCGCTGGTCGAAGGCGCTGCTGGACAACGCGGCGCGGCCCTCGGGGGCGATCATCTACAAGGGGTTGGAAGGGGCCGGCACGATGAGCCAGGACCAGTTCGACCGCTTGCAGATGGAGCTTGAAAGCCACCACCAGGGCGCGCGCAATGCGGGCCGTCCGATGCTGCTGGAAGGCGGGCTGGACTGGAAACCGATGGGGTTCAGCCCGTCCGACATGGAGTTCCAGAAGACCAAGGAGGCCGCCGCGCGCGACATCGCGCTGGCCTTCGGCGTGCCGCCGATGCTGATCGGCATTCCGGGCGACGCGACCTATGCCAACTATGCCGAGGCCAACCGCGCCTTCTACCGCCTGACGGTCCTGCCGCTGGCCGAGAGGGTCTGGGCGTCGGTGTCGCACTGGATCTCGGGGCTGTCGGGCGACGTGATCGAGATCCTGCCGGACCTCGACGGAGTGCCGGCCCTGGCTGCCGAGCGCGAAGCGCAATGGCGGCGCGTGTCGGATGCCGCGTTCCTGACGGAGGGTGAGAAGCGGCGCATGCTGGGTCTTCCCGAGAAGCCCGACGCATGAGCGAGGCGCGCGATATCGGCGGCTCCCGCTACCTCTACGCCCCGTTCGACGCCGCCAACGCGCGGATCGAAGCGAACGAGCGCGTGCAGGCCGAGCGGTGGGCGGCGCTGACGTTCCGCCTCGAGGCGATCGAGGTGTCGCTGGAACGCATGGAGCGGCGGTTGTGGCTAGCCGTGTTCGGGGTGGTTTCGGTCATCATCGCGCAGGGCGTCAACAACCTTCTCAACCTTAACATCGGCCCATAGGAGCTTAGAATGAAGTCATTTTCCGAAACCGGGCTGGAGGTCAAGTTCCACCAGTTCGACACCGAGCTGACGCTGGACGACGACCATGTGATCAAGGGCTATGCCTCGTTGTTCGGGTCGGTCGACCAGGGCGGCGACATTGTCCAGAAAGGCGCCTATGCGGCATCGCTGGGGGCTGGGCGGCGGGTCAAGATGCTGTGGCAGCACGACCCGCGCGAACCCATCGGCATCTGGGACGAGGTCCGCGAGGATGATCGCGGACTCTTCGTCAAGGGTCGTTTGCTGGAGTCGGTGTCCCGTGCAAGGGAGGCCGCCGCGCTGACCCGTGCGGGCGCCATCGACGGGCTTTCCATCGGCTATCGCACGGTGAAATCCCACAAGGACGACAGGGGCCGTCGGTGCCTGTCGGAAGTGGAGCTTTGGGAGGTGTCGCTTGTCACCTTCCCGATGCTTCCCGAGGCGCGTCTGGACCCCCGCGAGGGCAAGTCCGACGTGCTTCTCGACCTGGCGCAGGTGTTCGAGAACGCCCGCCGCACCCTGGCGGCGCGCAAGTCCCGCTGAACCATCCTCAACGTAAAGGTGCCTCTGATGACCGAGACCCGACAGATGGGGGCGGACAGCTCCCCTATGGCTGAAGTCAAGACTGCTCTGGGCGGATTCCTGAGCGAATTCGGCCAGTTCCAAGACGACATGAATGCAAAACTCCAAAAGCAGGAAGAGCGTATTGCCATGCTGAATACCAAGACCAACACCTATGCCCGCCCGTCGCTGTCGACCGAGATCGACCGTGCCGCCCCCCACAAACTTGCGCTGAAGTCCTATCTTCGCTGTGGCGATGACGACGCATTGCGCGGCCTCGAGCTGGAAGGCAAGGGCATGAACACGGCCGTCAATGCCGAAGGCGGCTACCTCGTCGATCCGCAGACCTCGGAAATGATCCTGTCGGTCCTGCGCTCGTCCTCCTCGTTGCGCTCGGTCGCCAATGTGGTCAATGTCGAGGCCTCGTCCTTCGACGTGCTGATCGACAGCACCGACACCGGCGCAGGCTGGGCGGATGAAGTCGCTTCCGCCACCGAAACCGAAACGCCCACGATCGAGCGCATCTCCATCGCGCTGCACGAGTTGTCGGCCCTGCCGAAGGCGTCCCAGCGTCTGCTGGACGACAGCGCGTTCGACATCGAGGGCTGGCTGGCCGGCCGCATCGCCGACAAGTTCGCCCGGGCCGAAGCGGCTTCGTTCATCTCGGGCAATGGCGCGGGCAAGCCCAAGGGCGTGCTGTTCCACCCGACCGTGGACAACGACAGCTGGAGCTGGGGCAACCTCGGCTATGTCGCGACCGGCACGGCGGGCGATTTCGAGAGCACCAATCCCGCCGACGCCATCGTGGACCTGGTCTACGCCCTGGGTGCCCGCTACCGCGCCAACGCCACCTTCGTGATGAATTCCAAGACCGCCGGTGCGGTGCGGAAGATGAAGGATGCCGATGGTCGCTTCCTGTGGTCCGACGGCCTGGCCGCCGGTGAGCCCGCGCGCCTGATGGGCTACCCGGTCCTGATCGCGGAAGACATGCCCGACATCGCCGTCGACGCGATGGCGATCGCCTTCGGGGATTTCGGCGCGGGCTACACGATTGCCGAGCGTCCGGACCTGCGCGTCCTGCGCGATCCGTTCTCGGCCAAACCGCATGTCCTGTTCTATGCCACCAAGCGGGTCGGAGGGGACGTCACCGACTTCGCCGCGATCAAGCTGATGAAGTTCGGCACCGCGTAAGCGGGGTTCAGGACCTCTCCTGGTCCGGTCCTCGGGGGGATCGGGCCGGGCGGGGCGTGTGTGCGGGCCTTCGTGGGTCCAGCTGCGCGTCTCTCCGCATGAGCAGCGCGGAGGTCGGCGCCACGCCCCGATTCTACACCCATTCGCAATTCCCGGAGAATTCAACATGATGATGGTCGAATTGACCTCCGTTCCGACTTCCGCCCTGCCTGTGGCGGAGTTGTCGGACCACCTGCGTCTGTCTTCCGGGTTCGCCGATGACGGCAGCCAGGTTGCGCAGCTTGAGCGGTGCCTGAGGTCCGCCATGGCTGCGATCGAGGCGCGGACCGGCAAGGCGCTGTTGCAGCGCCAGTTCGCCCTGACCCTGACCGCATGGCAGGGCAGCGACAGCCACGCCGTTCCGGTGGCGCCCGTCTCGACGGTGGACAGCATCACGCTGGTCGCGCGGAGCGGGGCGCAAACACCCGTCGATCCGGGCCGCTATGTCCTGCGGCCCGATACCCATCGCCCCCGGATCGAAGGGATCGGTGCCTTGCCGGCGCCCGCGACCGGCGGCGCCATCGAAGTGGTCCTGACGGCCGGGTATGGCGCCGATTGGGCCGGTATTCCGGCGGATCTGAAACAGGCGATGCTGGCTTTGGCGGCGGAGTTCTACAACCTCGACAGCACTGCCGCGCGCACGCTGTCGCCCCATGTCATGGCCCTGATCGAGCCGTATCGGCAGATCCGCCTGCGCGGAGGTGTGGCATGAACACGCCGCATCTGAATCGCAAGATGGTGCTGGAGGCACCACAGCGCAGCAGCGACGGGGCCGGCGGATTTTCCGAGGTCTGGCAGCCGCTTGGCATCATCTGGGGCGAAGTTCTGCCGCGCGGCGCAGGCCGTGAGATGATTGCCTCGGAGTTGAACCTGAAGATCACGGTCCGCGCCGCACCGCAGGGCGCGCCGTCGCGCCCGACCGCCGCGATGCGATTCCGGGACGGCGCACGGCTTTACCGGATCGGAGCGGTGACGGAGGCCGATGTCTCGGGCCGTTACCTTGTGTGCTTCGCAACCGAGGAGGTGGCAGCATGAGCCTGGCCGTATCAGCCGCCTTGCAATCGGCGGTCTTCGCGGCGCTGACCGGCGACGCGCAGGTTGCGCTTCTGACCGGTGGCGCCATTTTCGACGCGCTGCCCCCGGGGCCGGTGCCGTCCCTCTATCTCAGCCTGGGCGCCGAGCGGGTGCGCGATGCGTCGGACGTGGTGGGCGACGGGGCGGTGCATGATTTTCCGGTCACCATCATCACGACGGCCGCCGGTTTCCTGGCTGCCAAGGAGATCGCGGTCGCTGTCTCGGACGCGCTGACGGGGGCCGATTTGGTCCTGGGTCGGGGCAGCCTGACGGCGCTTAATTTCCTGCGCTCCCGCGCCCGGCGGGTCGGCGATACGCGCGAGATCGAGATCTGGTTTCGAGCTCTGGTCGATGCGAGCGCCGCGTAGGCCGCAGAACTTCACAACCTTATGACAATACTGGAGAATTCCGATGACGGCACAGAATGGCAAGGACCTTCTCGTGAAGGTCGACATGGACGGGAACGGCGTGTTCGAGACGATGGCGGGGCTGCGTGCCTCGCGCCTGTCGTTCAACTCGGAAAGTGTCGATGTCACCAGCCTTGAATCGACCGGCGGCTGGCGCGAATTGCTGCGTGGGGCAGGGGTCAAGTCGGCGGCGATCTCGGGGTCGGGGATCTTCCGCGATGCGGCCACGGATGAACGCGCGCGCGCCATCTTCTTTGCGGGCGAAATGCCCGATTTTCATGTCGTGATCCCTGATTTCGGCATTGTGGAGGGGGCGTTCCAGATCACCTCGATCGAATATGCGGGCACCCATGACGGCGAGGCCACCTACGAGATCAGCATGGCCTCGGCCGGCGCGCTGACCTTCACCGCGATCTGATCCATGGGCAATCCGTGGGCCGGAGAGGTCGCGCTGGTGGTCAACGGGGAGCGGCACAGCGCCAAGCTGACGCTGGGGTCATTGGCTGAACTGGAGGACCAGCTTGGCATGGGGTCCCTGACGGAACTGGTGACCCGTTTCGAGGGGGACGGTCTGAAATCGGCGGATGTGTTGGCCCTTGTCTGTGCGGGTCTGCGAGGCGGTGGGTGGACGGGCGGCATGGCAGACCTGCTCCATGCCGAGATCGAGGGTGGCATCCTGGAGGCGGCGCGGATCGCGGCGCGTCTGCTGGTGCTGGCCTTCCGGCCCATTTCTTGAGGACCGGGCCGATGGATGCAGCCGCAAAGGGCTTCGACTGGCCCGCGCTGATGCGGGTCGCCTATCACGGTCTGGGCCTGAGCCCTGACGCGTTCTGGCGTCTGACCCCCGCCGAATTCCTGATCCTGCTCGGCCCCGAAAGCGGGTCCGCGCCCCTGCGCCGGGATGCCTTCGAGGCGTTGCTGGCACGGTATCCCGACAAAAAACCTGAAGGAGGACGGACATGACCGAGATGGATGACACACTCGCCCGATTCGACACCGAGATCGCCGAACTGGAGACGAGCCTTTCGGGCGCCACCTCGATGGCCGCAGCATTCCAGGGTGAACTGCGCGAGATGCAGGGCGCGATGCTGTATACCGGGCGCGAGGTCGACTCGATGAGCCGCGCATTGGGCGGCGGCTTGCGGCGCGCCTTCGATGGCGTCGTGTTTGACGGGATGCGCCTGTCCGATGCGTTGCGATCGGTTGCGACCTCGATGGTCGATGCGGCCTACAACACCGCGATGCGGCCCGTGCAGAACGCGTTGGGCAGCGTGATCTCCAACGGCATGAACGGATTGCTCAGCGGCATCCTGCCCTTCGAGAAAGGTGGCGCGATCAGCCAGGGCCGGGTGATGCCCTTTGCGCGGGGCGGTGTGGTGAACAGCCCCACCAACTTCCCGATGCGCGGCGGCACGGGCCTGATGGGCGAAGCCGGTCCAGAGGCGATCATGCCCCTGAGGCGTGGTCCCGACGGCAAGCTGGGCGTCGCTGCCGCGGGCGGCGGCGGGGCGGTCCATGTCACGATGAACATCACCTCGCCCGATGTGGCGGGGTTCCGACGGTCTTCCAGCCAGGTGGCGGCGGAAATGCAGCGCGCTTTGGCGCGTGGCCAACGGAATCGGTGAGAGGGGAATAGTCATGGGATTTCATGAGGTTCGTTTTCCCGCTAACCTGAGCTTCGGCTCGGTCGGCGGGCCAGAACGGCGCACGGAAGTGGTGGCGCTGACAAACGGGTTCGAGGAGCGCAACAGCCCCTGGGCCCATTCGCGCCGTCGCTACGATGCGGGTGTGGCTGTGCGATCGCTTGATGATATTGCGCTGATGATCGATTTCTTCGAGGCTCGGCGGGGCCAATTGTACGGGTTCCGCTGGAAGGACTGGTCGGATTACAAATCCTCCAAGCCTTCGGTCGCGCCCGGCTTCCGGGACCAGCGGATCGGCACCGGCGACGGCGTGACGCGCGTTTTCCAGCTGAGCAAATCCTACCAGTCCGGTCTGAACTCCTACGCGCGGCCCATCGGCAAGCCAGTGGAGGGCACAGTTCTGGCGGGGGTTTCGGTGGATGAACTGGTCGCTGGAGTGCATTTCAGCGTCAACCACACCACCGGTATCATCACCTTCGTCGATGCACCTCCTATCGGTGCCGAGGTCACCGCGGGCTTCGAATTCGACGTGCCGGTGCGTTTTGACACCAACGCGATTCAGACATCTGTCGCGTCGTTTCAGGCGGGCGAAATGCCCAATGTCCCCGTTGTGGAGATCCGGTTATGAGAGTTGAGGCCCTCGATCTGCATCTGAAGACCGGCACAACGGGCGTGTCGCGCTGCTGGCGTGTGACGCGGGCGGATGGCGTGGCCTACGGCTTCACCGACCACGATTGCGACCTGGCCTTCGAGGGCACGATTTTCAAGGCGAATTCCGGCCTGAGCGCGGCGGCACTGAGCCAGACGACCGGCCTGTCGGTCGACAACACCGAGGCCGTCGGTGCGCTGAGCGATGCGTCCATCACCGAGGCTGACATCTTCGCGGGCCGGTTCGACGGCGCGCAGGTGGAGGCGTGGCTGGTCCAATGGTCCGAACCCGACAACCGGGTGCTTCAGTTCCGTGGATCGCTTGGAGAGATTACGCGCGCCAACGGGGCCTTTTCGGCGGAGTTGCGCGGCCTGGCCGAACGGATGAACGTGCCCACGGGGCGTGTTTACCAACGCACGTGCCAGGCGGTTCTTGGCGATGCGGACTGTGCCTTCGACCTCGATGCGCCGGGATATGTGACGGAAGTACCGGTCACGACCACGACGGGGCGGGTGTTCACTTTCAACGGCCTGGTGAATTTCGAGCCGCGCTGGTTCGAGCGTGGTCGCTTGCGCGTGTTGACGGGTTCTGCCGTCGGGTTGAGCGACGCCATCAAGCTGGACCGGTTCAGTGATGGCACAAGGTCCGTCGAATTGTGGGATCACCTGCGCGCGGAAATCGCGCCCGGAGATATCGTGCGCCTGACCGCCGGATGCGACAAGCGCATGGAGACCTGCCGTCTCAAATTCGCCAACCTTTTGAATTTTCAAGGCTTCCCGGATATTCCAGGCGAGGACTGGCAAGTTGCCCACCCCACCCGCCTGTCCTCGCGCAATGGCGGTTCGCGCCGGTGAGCCGTGTCGTCACCGCCGCGCGGGACTGGCTTGGCACGCCCTATGTGCATCAGGCGTCCTGCAAGGGTGCGGGAAGCGATTGCCTCGGTCTGCTGCTTGGCCTTTGGCGTGAGTTGAACGGGCCGCTTCCAGCACCCGTGCCCGCCTACACCAACGATTGGTCAGAGGCGTCTGGCGAGGAACGGTTGCTTGTCGCCTTGCGGGCCCATTTGACCGAGAAGAATCTGGCGGATGCCGCCCCTGGTGATGTCCTGATCTTCCGGATGCGAACGGGTGGCGTGGCCAAGCATGTGGGCCTGCAAACGCAGGTCCGCCCCAGTGCCCGGTTCATTCATGCCTATTCCGGGCACGGCGTCATGGAAGGCGCGCTGACCGCACCCTGGGCGCGGCGCGTGGTGGCGCGATTTGTCTTTCCCTGCACGACTCCCGCCCCCGAAAGGACCTGACCCATGGCAACACTTCTTCTTTCCGCTGCCGGCGCCGCGGTGGGTGGCCTGATCAACGCCCCCATCCTCGGCATGACCGGCGCCGTGCTGGGCCGTGCGGTGGGCGCGACGCTTGGCCGGGTGATCGACCAGCGCCTTCTGGGCAGCGGAAGCCAATCGATCGAGACCGGGCGCACGGACCGGTTGCGCATCACTGGAGCCGGAGAAGGCGCGCCGATTGCGCAGCTCTTTGGCCGTATGCGGCTGGGCGGACACGTGATCTGGTCGACCCAATTTCTGGAGCGGAAATCGACATCCGGCGGTGGTAAGGGAGCGCCGCCACAGCCAAAGACCACCACATTCTCCTATTCCGTCAGTCTTGCCGTTGCCCTGTGCGAAGGCGAGATCGCACGCGTAGGTCGGATCTGGGCCGATGGGGTGGAGATTGACCGTGAAAGCGCGACCTGGCGGCTTTACAAGGGCACAACCGACCAGATGCCCGATCCGCTGATGGAAGCGATCGAGGGTGAAGGCGCGGTGCCGGCCTATCGCGGCACGGCCTATGTCGTGTTCGAGGATCTGGACCTGACACCCTATGGCAACCGGGTGCCGCAATTCGCCTTCGAGGTGGTGCGCCCGGCACAGCCGGTTCGGCCCCATGTCCCCTCGGCGGCGGAAGCGGTGCGGGCCGTTGCCCTGATGCCCGGCACTGGCGAATACGCCCTTGCTACAACCGCCGTCAGCATACGCCGCGGCTTGGCGGGAGGGAGCTCCACCAATGTCAGCGCCGAAGGCGGCGTCAGCGACTTTTCCCAATCGCTGGAGCATCTGCGAGATACCTTGCCCAATCTTGCATCCATCTCGCTGATCTATTCCTGGTTCGGCGATGATCTGCGTGCAGGGTTCTGCACCACGCGTCCGAAGGTCGAACAGACCGAGATCGATGGCCTTCAGATGCCATGGAGCGCGGGCGGGATCAAACGCCCCGCCGCGCAAGAGATCGCTCAAATCGACGGGCGCCCCGTCTATGGAGGGACGCCTGCCGATACCTCCGTGATCGAGGCAATCCGCGCCATCACGGCAGGCGGTCAGGCCGTCACGTTTTATCCATTTCTGCTGATGGAAATCCTGGCAGGCAATGGTCTGCCTGACCCATATGGTGGAGCCGAACAATCGGCATTGCCGTGGCGCGGTCGGATAACCGGTGCGGTGGCGCCCGGGCAGGCCGACACGACCGACCGCACGGCACTCAATCGCGCCGCGGTGGAGGCCTTCTTCGGCACGGTGACCGCGTCCGATTTCGTTGTCGGAAGCGGTGTCGAATATACTGGTCCTGCGGAGTGGAGCTATAGCCGTTTCATCCTGCATTCTGCGGCCCTATGCGCCGCTGCGGGCGACGTCGAAGCGTTCTGCATCGGATCCGAGATGCGCGGGATGACGCAGATGCGGGACCACGAGGGTTTTCCGGCCGTCAACGCGCTGATCGCGCTGGCTGCCGAAGTGCGCATCCTGCTGCCTGACGTGACAATCACCTATGCTGCCGACTGGTCCGAATATTTCGGCTATCATCCGCAAGACGGTTCGGGCGATGTATTCTATCCCCTCGACGCGCTTTGGTCGGATGACAATATCGATGTAATCGCCATCGATAATTATATGCCGCTGAGCGACTGGCGCGAGGGAACGGACCACATTGATCACGCCAAAGGTCCGATCCATAGCCTGGACTATTTGAAATCTGGAATCGAAGGCGGTGAGGGGTTCGACTGGTATTATCCCGGTTCGGAAGCTCAGGCGGCGCAGCGCCGTGAGCCAATCACCGATGGCGAGGGCGAGCCATGGACGTTCCGCTACAAGGATTTGCGCAATTGGTGGCAGAACCAACATGTCGAGCGGCGCGGTGGAGAGCGCCTTTCGCCCGCGCTGCCCGTTCTGGGCGGTATGACCTTTGATGGCAGCTTCGCGAACGGCTCGACCTATTGGGTCCCGGCATTCGCACATTCCGAAACTGCCTTGCCGAGCCTGCAACCATTCACCATGCAGTATAGCGCGAACTCTCGCATCGTGGCTGTGCCCGGCATCGGCAACGTGGTCGAATGCAACGATTCCTACCTCATCATGTCCGAGCGTGGAATGCGTCCCGTGCTGGAAAACCAGCGTATCCGCATTCGGTTCCAGACCCGTGTCTTGTCGGTGCCAACGAACGGCGAACCCCATCGCCATCAAATCTGGCTGGTGTGGCACAAGTCGGATGGCAGCTACAGCAACATCGTTTCATTGGCCAACTGGATCGGCCTGACACCTGCCGATGGATGGATTGGCCGGGATGTCGAGGTCTCTCCGTGGGACCTGCTGGGGACATCCGGCGTCCCAGAAGACGCAAAAGGCTGGCGGGTGATGGTCGGTCTCAATGGCTGGAGCCCGACGAGCCAGGCTGGCTCGCGCCAACAGGTCGCGGACATCCGGGTTGACGCGCTGGAACAGACAACTGGCTGGGTGCCCAGGTCAAAGCCCATATGGTTCACTGAATTCGGCTGCGCAGCGATCGACAAGGGGTCGAACCAGCCCAACAAGTTCCTCGACCCGAAATCCTCGGAAAGTGACATTCCGGCTTACTCCAACGGACGGCGTGATGACTTGGTTCAGTCCCAATACCTGCGGGCAGTCATGGATTACTGGGCCGAAGAAGGGCGAAATCCGTTGTCCGATCAATATGATGGTCCGATGATCGACCTCGCGCGCGCCCATGCCTGGGCCTGGGATGCGCGACCTTGGCCGGCTTTCCCGAACGATCGCGATCGTTGGTCGGATGGCGCGAACTGGGCGCGGGGGCATTGGCTGACGGGGCGATTGGATGCGCAACCGCTCGATCTGGTGGTAGCCGAGATCTGCGAACAGGCCGGTGTTGCGGACTACGACGTCTCGGCCCTTTACGGACTGGTGCGTGGCCATGTCTCGGGCCAAACACAATCGGCTCGTGCGCGGTTGCAGCCGCTGATGCTGGCTTTCGGCTTTCATGCCGTCGAGCGCGATGGAAAGCTGGTGTTCCTGCCCATCGCGGATGTGCCGCAGAAGATGATCGAGGCGTCCCTGACGGCACGCGATGATGACGGGGAGGGGGGCTTTACCCGCACCCGGGCGCCCGAGGCCGAAACCGTCGGTCGGTTGCGTATCGGTTACACCGAGGCCGAAGGCACGTACATCGAACAAGTGGCGGAGGCGATCTTCCCCGGCGACGGAGCCGATCAGGTCAACGATATCGATCTGCCTATGGCCCTGACCCGCGCCGAGGGGCAGGGCATGGCCGAGCGCTGGCTTGCCGAGGGTCGCGTGGCCCAGGATACGTTGCGCTTCGCGCTGCCGCCCTCCGACCGGGCGCTTGGCGCGGGGGCCTTGGTCGCCACTGACGACGGCCGCACTTGGCGCGTCGATCGCGTCGAGGATCGCGGCTATCGCCAGATCGAGGCCATCCGGGTGGAGCCAACCACCGCGATCCCGTCGGACGAGGTGGAGGAAGTCGCCAGTTTCGAGGCCTTCGTGCCGCCGCTGCCGGTCACGCCGATCTTCATGGACCTGCCGCTTCTGACCGGGGACGAGGTCGAACACGCGCCGCATCTGGCCGTGGCGGCCGACCCTTGGCCCGGCACTGCTGCGGTCTATTCCGCACCAGGCCCCGATGGTTTCACGCTCAACAAGCTGGTGGAGCAACCGGCGGTTGTCGGCACGCTCCTGACACCACTTCTGGCGCAGAAATCGGGCATCTGGGATCGCTCCGGCGCGCTGCAGGTTCGACTTGAAACGGGGACACTCTCCTCGGCCGAGGTGGCCTCGGTCCTCGCGGGGGCAAATGCCGCGGCGATCGGCAGCGGCACGGACGATGTCTGGGAGATCCTCCAGTTCGCCCAAGCCACGCTGGTCGGCGCCGACACCTGGGAGATCGGACTGCGCCTGCGGGGCCAGCAAGGCACCGACGCGATCATGCCGGCAATTTGGCCCGAAGGCAGCCTCTTCGTGCTGCTCGACAGTGCGGTCACGCAGGTCGACCTGGCCAGTTCGGCGCGCGGGTTGGAGCGTTATTGGCGCACCGGCCCGGCGCGGCGCGCGGTAGATGATGCAAGCTACACCGAAACCATCGCGGCGTTCCAAGGCGTCGGCCTACGCCCCTACAGCCCTGTCCACCTGCGCCATGCCCGCAACGGCAGCGCACAGGACATCGGTTGGATCCGCCGCTCGCGGATCGACGCGGACAGTTGGGACGGCACAGACGTGCCGCTTGGCGAGGCATCCGAGCAATACATCCTGCGCGTCCTAGACGAGACCGCGATCCGGCGCGAGGTGATCCTGACCGCGCCCACCTACACCTACACCGACGCGATGCGCGCCTCTGACGGCACGCAAAGCCCCTATTCCATCGAGGTTGCCCAAGTCTCCGAACGGTTCGGGGCAGGGCCATTTGCAAGGACCGTGATCCATGACTGACACCCCCGTATTGGCCCTGCCGCTTCTGGCGCCCGCGCAAGCACAGAAACACGTGACGGTGAACGAGGCGCTGGTGCGTCTGGATGGTCTCGCCATGCTGCGCCTGCAATCGGTTGGCCTGACCACGCCGCCGCCCGCGCTGGACGGGGCCGCTTACGGCGTGCCCTCGGGCGCGGTGAATGCGTGGGCGGGCAAGGCGGGGCAGGTCGCCATCGCCTCGGGCGGCGGCTGGATGTTCGTTCCTGCACAACGAGGCTGGCGGGCGCTTGTGCTGTCGGACGGCGCACAGGCGATCTTCGACGGGGCGGAGTGGCGTCTCGGCGCGTTGACGCTGACGCCCGATGGCGGGTCCCTGGCGATGAAATCGGTTCAGGTCGATGTGCCCCTCGCGGTCGGCAGCGCGGTTACCACGCCCGCCCTCTTCCCGGCGCGCGCCATTGCCCATGGCATTACCGGGCGAGTAATCGCCGACATCACAGGGACCGTCACATCGTGGGATATCGGCGTCGCGGGAGATTTGCAGCGCTATGGTTCTGGCCTTGGCACGGCGCTCAATTCCTGGGTAAGTGGCCCCGGCGCACCGCAAGTCTACTGGTCGCCCACCGCGCTCGAGATCACCGCGCAGGGCGGCACTTTCGCCGGAGGCACGATCCGGCTCGTTGCCCACTTCGCGGAACTCAGCCTGCCCGATCCGGTCTGACCCGAACCTGTCAGTTCAACTGGCAGGTTCACTATTTCGTTGCATGGACCTTTGCCGGTCCGTCGCCTATCCTTGGACGATGTGACAGGCAAAGGAGGCGACGCGGATGGCGCGCACTCAATCCCATCTCAGCGAACTCGATCCGGTCTGGCGCCGGATCACCGACGAGGCGACGACGGCCATTGCAGACGAACCCTTGCTCGGCGGTCTGGTCCATGCCTGCGTCCTCCATCATCCCACACTCGAAAATGCGCTGGCCTACCGCGTGGCGCAAAAGCTGGCATCCTCCGAGATGTCCGAGCAATTGCTGCGCGAAGTCGCGGACGAGGCTTTCGCCGCCGATCCGCGCATCGGTGCCGCTGCGCGCGCCGATATCGTCGCCGTTTACGACCGTGACCCGGCCTGCCACCGGTTCCTGCAGCCCCTCCTGTTCTTCAAGGGCTTCCAAGCGATCACGGCGTATCGTGTTGGCCATTGGCTCTGGCAAGAGGGGCGACGCGACCTTGCCTATTTCATCCAGATGCGCGTGTCCGAGGTCTTTGGCGTCGATATTCACCCCGCCGCGCGCGTGGGCCGAGGCATCATGATCGACCACGCCCATTCCATCGTCATCGGTGAAACGGCGGTGGTCGGCGACAATGTTTCCATGCTGCATTCCGTCACGCTTGGCGGCACCGGCAAGGAAGAAGAGGATCGCCACCCAAAGATCGGCAATGGCGTGTTGATCGGGGCGGGGGCCAAGGTTCTGGGCAATATCGAGATCGGCCATTGCTCGCGCATCGCCGCCGGATCCGTCGTGCTGCACCCGGTGCCGCCCTGCAAGACCGTGGCGGGCGTTCCCGCGCGGATCGTGGGCGAGGCGGGCTGCGATCAGCCATCATTGACGATGGATCACCTCTTCGGCGGACCTGCGCAGGCGCTGTAGGGCGCCGCGCTGCGGCGTGCATCCCGACAGGTCCGTATCAGGTGTCCGTCGTGACCCACGACGCTGCCGGTTGCTCCGGCAGGGCGGGTCCCGGCGGGGCGATCGTCAGGCCCGCTTCCAGATCGGCCAGCGTCAGGTCGGTCACAGCATACCCTTCCCCGGACACGAAGTTGCGCACCGCGTCGAACAGGATGCGGTGGCTGGTGCTGCTGTCGATCTTCAGGTCGATATCGCGCAGCCTCAGTCCCTCGGCGTCAAGGTGGACGTCCGAGATCGAGCCAAGCGGTCCGGATGGCCCGAACACGATGCATCCCAGCCAATCCCTCACCCGCTCCGCATCATCGGGCAACGCGGGCTCGCTTACGGATGCGCGGGTCTCCAGCCACTGCGCGGCCAGAAGCATCGGCGAATGTGACGTCCCGAACGGTCCGACAAGCACGGGCGGCATCGCTTCCAACGGAATTGCCGTGTCCTCGAAGTCCTTCGCAAGCCCATCGGATTGGTCGGAGGGGATGTCGGCAGCCCAGACCCTTGCCGCAGGATCGAGCGGGCCGAGGGCCGCGACCGGCACGTGGATCTCGTTGCTGAACAAAAGCCCCCCACTGTCACAGATGATATGGCTTATTTTTCCCGTCTGCGGAGAAAAAGCAAAATCCGTCAAAGGGATATCACCCTCCGGCGTGCGCAGGCTAAACTTTCGGATCGTGGAAAACGGTGCAAACATGATCCCTCCTCTGGCCGGGAAACGCCCCGAGGAGGGATCGGGTTCCCGTCAGTCGCCCGACCGGGCGTGCCGCTTGCGTTCATGCGGGTCCAGATACCGCTTGCGCATCCGAATGGCGTTGGGCGTCACTTCGACCAGTTCGTCATCGTCGATATAGGCGATCGCCTGCTCCAGCGTCAGGGTGATCGGCGTGGTCAGACGCACTGCCTCGTCCGTGCCGCTCGCGCGCACGTTGGTCAGCTTCTTGCCCTTCAGCGGGTTCACTTCCAGATCGTTGTCGCGGGAATGCTCGCCGATGATCATGCCGGTATAGATGGGCGCCTGCGCGCCGATGAACATCTTGCCGCGATCCTCCAGGTTCCACAGCGCATAGGCCACCGAAACGCCGTTCTCCATGGAGATCAGCACGCCCGTACGCCGCCCCTCGATCGGGCCCTTGAAGGGCTCCCACTTGTGGAAGACGCGGTTCAGCACGCCGGTGCCGCGCGTATCGGTCAGGAATTCGCCGTGATAGCCGATCAGGCCCCGCGACGGGACATGGGCGATGATGCGGGTCTTGCCCGCGCCGGCCGGCTTCATTTCCACCAACTCGCCCTTGCGGGGGCCGGTGACCTTCTCGATCACGGCGCCGGTATATTCGTCATCCACGTCGATTGTAACTTCCTCGACCGGCTCGTGCTTTTCGCC